>JAISIG010000022.1 GCA_031262135.1 Endomicrobium sp. | reverse complement strand
TCTGTCACTATTGTTCCAACTGATAAATCATATTGTTCAATGGGAAGATTTTTAACAATTTGGAAATCATAAGCAATTCCTATTATCTTACATTTTGGAATATTCTGTAACCATCTATCGTAATATCCTTTTCCATATCCTATTCTATATCCGTGAACGTCAAACACTACACCAGGAATGAAAATTAAATTAATATTATTTTTATTATAATATTTCATATTTTGAAAATTCGGTTCTCTTATTCCATAAGTAGATTTTATTATGTCATATTTAATATTAGAAATTTGTATAGCACACATAGTATTCTTTGATTTATTGATTATTTTAGGTACTAATACAGTCTTATTTTTATATAAAGAAAATTCTATTAAATTATCAATATTTACCTCTGATCCAAATGATAAATAAAACATTATACTTTGTGCTACAATATATTCCTCAAGAGATTTTATTTTACTTATAATTTGAGAATTTAATACGCTAGAGTGATATAATTTGACTTGATTTCTTAAATATATAAATTTACTTCTTATGCTGCTCTTTTTTAAGTTTATATTATTCATATCATATATAAATTTTTTTAATGTATCCTAATGTTTGTAATTAATTTCATCTTGGAGCATACTAAGTATTGTATCAATATTCATTAATTCAAAAGTCTTATTAGTTTTTGTATTTCTCATTGATACCATATTCTTAGATTGTTCTTGTTTCCCAATGATGAGTATATATGGTATCTTTTGATTGATGCTATCCCTAATTTTATATCCAATATTGGCATTTTTATAATTAAAATTTGCTCGTATCCCATGATTTTGTAACTTTTTTAACAATTCTTTACAATAATTTATTTGTTCTTTACTAATATTTAATATAGTTACTTGTATGGGAGATAACCATAAAGGAAGTTTACCTTCATAATGTTCTAAGAGTATTCCTATAAATCTTTCTATTGAACCAATTAATGCTCTATGAATCATAAATGGTCTCTTCTTTCTTCCAGATGAATCAATATAATAAATATCAAATCGTTCTGTTAAATTAAAATCCACCTGTATTGTTGAACATTGCCACAGTCTACCCACAGCATCTTTTATTTTAATATCTATTTTAGGCCCATAAAAAGCTCCACCTCCTTGATCAATTTCATATGGGTAATGTATTCTATTTAAGACATTTTGTATTGATTGTTCTGCTAATAACCAATCTTTCAAATTTCCAACATAGTTTTTTTCAGGTTTAGTAGCAAGATATACCTTATATTCTTTAAATCCGAATGTAGCTAAACAATTAATTGTCATATTAAATGTTGTTAAGATTTCGTCTTCTAAGTCTTGTGGGGATACAATAATATGTCCATCATCTTGAGTAAATCCCCTTACTCTTAATAATCCATATAATACTCCTGATTTTTCAAACCTATAGACTGTTCCTAATTCTGCATATCTTATAGGTAAATCCCTGTAAGAATGTAATTTATTCTTATAAATAGTTAAATGCATAGGGCAATTCATAGGTTTTATTCTATATGGATTATTTTCTATTTGCATTGGAGCAAACATATATTCATTATATGTTTGCAAATGCCCACTAATATTAAAAAGTTTATCACTTGCAATATGAGGAGTTGAAATTAATTCATAAGAGTTACTAATATGAAGTTGTTCCAAATAATGTTCTATTGTTTTTTTGATAATAGTTCCTTTTGGATGCCATAAAATTAATCCTCCACCTATATTGCTATTAATACTAAATAAATCTAAAAGTTTCCCAAGCATTCTATGATCACGTTTTTTTGCTTGTAACATTTGATTTAAGTAAGTTGTTAAATCTTTTTCAGTAAAAAAAGCTGTACCATAAATTCGTTGTAATTGTTCTCTATTTTCATCTCCCCTCCAGTATGCTCCAGCTACTGAAAGAAGTTTAAAATATTTTAAATCTCCAGTTTTATTAATGTGTGGACCTTTACATAAATCTATGAATGATCCACATTGATACATACTTAGGCTATTTTCTTCAATTGTTGATATAATTTCAAGTTTATATTTTTCCATTTTGGTTTTCAATTTTTTTATAACATTTGTTCTTGGGACAGACAAATGAATGAAAGGATAATCCTTTTTAACTATTTCTATCATTTTCAGTTCAATGTTAGTCAAATCTTTTGGTGTAAGTGTCTTGTTTATTTCAAAATCGTAATAAAACCCATTTTCTATTGCAGGGCCTATTGCAAGTTTACTTTCTGGGAACAGCTCTTGAACAGCTGCTGCCATTATATGGGCTGCAGAATGTCTTAACGTATCTAACGATTTTATGTTTCCCATTATAGAAATCCTTTGCTTTAAAAATTATAACATCTAAGTTGTTGAAATAGTAATACATACAACTAATTTCTTATAAAATTATATAGTAACTAATTTATAATTAAGATTGTCTTAATTTGATATCTAAACTGTTATTAAGTTTTTTTAGTAAATACTGTATATTTTGATCAACTTCTTTATTAGTTAAAGTTTTATGAGGATGTTGATATAATAGTCTAATAGAATAACTTTTTTTATTTTTACCTAGATTTGCAACATCAGAATATACTGAAAATAAAGAATATTTTTTTAGTATAATACTTTTCTTAATAACATATTTAATTACTTTGTCTATTGCAGAAAATGGTAGTGTCTTATCAGCTACGATGGATATATCTCTTTTTATAAAAGGAAATTTTGAATATTGCATATACATAATATTGCTACTAAGAGAAATATGACTTATAGCATCGATGTCGATTTCACAATAAAATACATTTCCATGAATATTATCATTTTCAGTTAAATGTGGATCTAATAACCCAAATTGGCCAATAATATTACTTTTATAAAATATAGATGTAACTTGGCCTTGGTGATAGTAAGTCTCATGATGAGAATTTGTTTTAAATTCAATTTGTTTGAGCGATATTATATGATTAATAAGTCCTCCACAAAAATAAAAATCATATTTTGGATATAGTTTCAAATCATTCCATTTCCACCATTCCTCACAAATAGCACCATACATAATAATTGCAAAATGCTTATTTTCTCCAATACTATTAAATATTTTGCCATATTCGAATAATGAAATATGCTCTACTCCATGATTTAAATTTAATAATAGATTTTTATATATAGATGGAAGTAAAGATGGTCTTAAGATTTCATTTTCCTTTGCTCTTGGATTAATTATTTTATGATAATAATTTAAACTAAATTTATTTAAATCAGATTTTTCTATAAAACTTGAATTTAAAACTTCATTGAAACCAAAACATTTTAATCTTCTACGCATGTTTTGAACAATATCTGGAAAAAGTTTTTGTTTCATTTTAACATTATTATTATCTGATGTCTGTTCTTTTAACGAATATGAATATGGAATGAGATCATATCCTTTAATTCTTGATATTTCTTCTATCAGATCAACATCTTCCATAATATCATTACGCCAATAAGGAATACTACATTTAATATCTGTATTATTCTTTTGTATAGTTTTAATTCCTAAATATTTTAATACTTCTAATATATCTTCTTTACTTATATAATAACCTAATAATTTATATAATTTATCACAATTTAATAATATATTATGTTTTATTAATTTTGTATTTTTTATATCTACCCTTAATTCTACAGTACCACCAGATAGCTTTCTTATCAGCTTTAGTGCTCTTAACGAAGCAAAATTTACCATATTCCAATCAGTTCCATTACGTTCAAATCTGTATGAGGCCTGACTAATGATATTTAGATCCTTAGCAGTACGTCTAATTGTTATAGGATCAAATATTGCACTTTCAAGAAATATAGATTTCGTATTTGAATTAACACTAAAATCTTTGCTACCTATTATACCAGCTATTGATATGATATTATTCCTTGTTGATAGTATAAGATTGTCACTGTTTAGGAGGTACCGTTTATTATCAATTCCTATCATTTCTTCTTGATTAAGTGCCTTTCTTAATATAAAGTCTTTAGAATACACATTATTTAAATCAAAAGCATGTAATGGTTGGCCTGTTTCAAGCATAACATAATTTGTTATATCAACAATGTTATTCACTGAACGTATATCTGATTTATTCAATATTTCCACAAGCCAACTTGGGGAGTTTGATACTTTAACTCCAGTTACAATGGTTCCTATATATCTATAGCATAAATTTGATTGAATACATATCTTAAGATTAACACTTTGATATTTTTTTTGTTTACGTTCAGTCCTTATATAATTTATATTCGGATATTTAAGTGTTTTATATATTTTAGCCCCAATTTCTCTGGCTATACCAATATAATTTAAACAATCTCCTCTATTTGATGCTATGTCCACATCAATTATA
>JAISIG010000041.1 GCA_031262135.1 Endomicrobium sp. | reverse complement strand
GGATCAACTATGGACAATATTGATAATATAGATTTAATTAAATTTGGATTAATTCCAGAATTTATAAGTAGAATTCCAATAATATCTATCTTAAATAAACTATCAAAAAATGATTTATTCGATATTTTAACTAAACCTAAAAATGCTTTGATTAAACATTATCAAAAATTATTTCAATATGAAAATGTTGAACTTGAGTTTGACAAAGATGCTTTAATTGCTATAGCAAATATAGCTTTCAAAAAAAATTCTGGAGCACGAGGTTTAACATCAATAATTGAAAATTTATTACTTGATATTATGTTTGACATTCCAAACAACAAAATGATTCAAAAAATAATAATTAACTCTAAAGCTGTAGAAAAAAAGGAAAACATAAAGATT
The DNA here is from genome assembly GCA_031262135.1 of Endomicrobium sp. GTDB lineage: Bacteria > Elusimicrobiota > Endomicrobiia > Endomicrobiales > Endomicrobiaceae > Endomicrobiellum. The sequence continues at coordinate 5,298 of JAISIG010000041.1, read as the reverse complement.
ATTTATAAAAATCAAAAGGAGATTACATGAGCGAACTCGAAAAACTTAAAAGCGATAAAAACGAAAATATCAAAATTCCAGATATGCTTCCTATGTTACCTGTTAGAGATCTCATTATATATCCAGCAATGGTCTTACCTTTATCAATAGGACGTAGTAAGTCTGTTAAAGCCTTAGAAGAAGCTATGTCTACTAATAGATTAATTTTTCTTGTTACTCAAAAAACTATACAAATTGAAGATCCCTCACCAAATGACATATATAATATTGGAACTATATGTGAGATATTACAAATATTAAAAATGCCAGATAATACCCTCAAGGCATTATTAGAAGGTATCATGAGAGCACAATGGACAGATTTTAAATTAAATGACAAAGGATATATTGAAGTTGGTTTAAAAGTTCTTAATGAAAAAATTGAACATACAACAGAAACTGAAGCTATTATGAGGCATGCTGTTTCATTATTTGAACAATATATAAAATTAAGTCCTAGAATCCCAATTGAATTATCCGTATCAGTTGGAAGTATTGATGATCCAGCAAAATTAGCCGATACTATAGCTGCGCATTTAATTATTAAAAATATAGATAAGCAAATTATTTTAGAATTAATTAATCCAATTCAACGTTTGGAAAAAATAATTAAAATTCTTGATACAGAAATAGAAATACTAAATATTGAAAAACGCATTCAATCTAGAGTAAGAAATCAAATAGAAAAAACACAAAAAGAATATTACCTTACTGAACAAATGAAAGCTATACAGAAAGAACTTAAACAGAAAGATGATACTCAAAAGGATATAGATGATATAAAATCGAAATTTAACACAGATAATATTCCGCAAGATGTAAAAGAAGTAGCAGAAAAAGAAATAAAAAGATTAGAAAAAATGATGTTGATTTCTCCTGAAGCTACTGTTATAAGGACCTATTTAGATTGGTTACTAGATTTACCATGGAAACAATCAACAGATGACAATTTAGATCTACTCAGAGCTGAAAATATTCTAAACAAAGATCACTATGGATTACGCAAGGTAAAGGATAGAGTTTTAGAATATCTTGCTGTATTAGCAAGAGTCAAAAAAATTAAAGGTCCAATCTTATGTTTCATAGGCCCACCAGGGGTAGGAAAAACCTCCATTGCTAAATCAATTGCCAAAAGTCTAGGTAGAAATTTTGTTAGAATTTCTATGGGAGGAGTAAAAGATGAATCAGAAATGAGAGGACATAGACGTACTTATATAGGTGCTATGCCGGGAAAAATTATTCAATCTATTAAAAAAGCAAAAGCCAATAATCCTGTTTTTCTTCTAGATGAAATAGATAAAATTGGGCTGGATTGGCGTAGTGATCCATCTGCTGCATTGCTTGAAATTTTAGATCCTGAACAAAACTATGCATTTAATGATCATTATATAGATATTAATTTTGACCTATCTAAAGTTATGTTTATAGCTACAGCTAATAATTTAAATAATATTCCATACACATTACTTGACAGATTAGAATTTATACGCTTTACTGGATATACAGATACAGAGAAATATTCTATAGCAAAAAATTTCATAGTTCCTAAACAAATGAAAGAACATGGAATAAACGATAATGAATTAATTATTGAAAATAGTACATTAAAATTAATCATTGAGAATTATACACGTGAAGCTGGTGTACGCAATTTGACTAGAGAAATAGCAAATTTATGTCGCAAAGTAGTAATGAAATTTGCTAAAAGACATAAAGTTTCATTAATTACATTAACTCCTAATAATATAAATAAATATTTAGGAATTGCTAACTATACAAGAGAACATGTATCAGATAACGATGTTGGAGTTGTCACAGGATTAGCATGGACAGAAGTTGGCGGAGAGGTATTAACAATAGAGATTAATAAAATGAAAGGAAAAACACCTTTAGTTCTTACAGGAAAACTTGGGGACGTAATGAAAGAATCAGCTCAAGCTGCTTTAACATATGTTAGATCTATTGCTAAACGTTACAAAATAAAAGATTCTATTTTTACAGAAACAGAATTTCATATTCATGTCCCAGAAGGCGCAGTTCCTAAAGATGGTCCTAGTGCTGGCATCGCAATAGCAACAGCTCTGGCATCTGTTTGTTTAAATAAACCAATAAAAAAGAAAATAGCAATGACTGGAGAAATAACAATTAGAGGTAGAATTCTAGGAATAGGAGGACTAAAGGAAAAAATACTTGCTGCATATAGGGAAGGCCTAAAAACAATATTGTGTCCTTTAAGTAATAAAAAAGATTTGACAGATATTCCACCAGAAGTTAAAAAAAAGATGAAGATAATAACGGTTTCTCATATGGATGAAGTACTTCCTATTACAATGAAAATATAAATCAAAATGCAAATTTATTTTTTTATTTATACAATTGGATGTCAGATGAATGTAAATGAATCTGATATATTAAGTGAAGCATTGTCTAATTATGGGTTACTTAAATCAAAAACAGTTGATAAAGCTAATCTTATTATTATTAATACTTGTTCTGTAAGAGAACATGCAGAACATAAAGCATTTTCTTTATTTGGAAGGTTAACACAACAATATAAACAAAGTAAAATAGTAGTTATTGGATGTATGGCAGAATACCTAGAGCAAATTATAAAACAAAGATTTAAAGACATTGATTTAATTATAAGTCAGCGTTATAATAATATGCAATCTGTAGCTTCCAAAATTATTAAAATATTGTATATAAACAGTAATATTCCTTTATTAACAACAACAATACAAAAACAAAACAACAATAAAATTGTTAACTACATTACTATTATAAAAGGCTGTAGCAACTATTGTGCATATTGTATAGTCCCTTTTGTAAAAGGCAATGAACAAAGCTTAGAATACAATGATATATTAAAGGAATGTACATTAATGGTAACTAATGGAACAAGAGAAATAGTATTATTAGGTCAAAATGTAAACGCATATAATAATAATAGCATTAATTTTTCTACTTTAATTAAAAATATAGCTAAAATTAAAGACTTATTAAGAATAAGGTTTATGACAAATCATCCTAAAGACTTTACGGATGAATTAATTCAAACAATAGCTTCTACTGCCAAAGTATGTACTAACATTCACTTACCTATGCAATCTGCATCTAACAAAATATTACATAATATGAACAGACAATACGATTACGAATATTATGTAAATTTAATTAATAAATTGAGAAATTCTATTTCAAATATTAATATTACGACAGATATTATAGTTGGTTTTCCAAATGAGACTGAAAAAGATTTCTATGAAACTTTAGATGCTATTAAATACATAAAGTTCGGCAAAATTTACGTGTTTAAATATTCTCCACGTAGATTTACATATGCTTCAAAATTTATAGATAATGTCTCATACTATGATAAACAAAAAAGACATATAAAAATTCTAGAAGAAGCAAAGAAGATTTCTTCAAAAATTATTACTGATATGGTAGGATCTAATCAAGAAATTTTAATTGAAAGCTATATCAATAATACTCTAGAAGGTAAAACAAAACATGGATATAAAGTATTGCTTAGTAATAAATATAATATTAATCTTGGTAAAATTATTAATGTGAAAATAACAGGAATAAAAGGTACATCTTTAATTAGTAACAAAATAGTATAATTGTTATGAATATTAAAAAAATTAATAGAACTAATAATGAATTAACTCCTTTAATGAAGCAATATTGGGAAATCAAAAGCAAATATTTAAATTTTATCTTATTTTTTCGTTTAGGAGATTTTTATGAGATGTTTGCCAATGATGCAATAATAGTAGCTCCTATATTAAACATAGTTCTTACTCAGAGATGTGGTATTCCTATGTGCGGAATTCCATATTTATCAATCAATTCATATTTAAAAAAAATCATAGAAACTGGGTTAAAAGTTGCAATATGCGATCAAAAACAAACACATAGACAATTAAAAAAAACAGTTTTAGTAGAACGTGCAGTAACAAAAATTATTACTCCAGGAATGATTTTGGAAGATATTTTATTAGATTCAAAAACTAATAATTATTTGATGGCAATACTTAGCGATCAAAAATCTAGTGAGATTTCATGCGCTATAGCAGATATTTCTACTGGAATTTTTTTAACATATCAAACCAATGTAAGATTTATTAAAAATGATATATTTAAATATAATCCTAAAGAAATTTTAGTTCCTGAATGCCCTGATAATAATAACGTTTTTGAAGCTATTAATATAAAGCAAAATTTTTTAGTATCTAAAATTAAGAAGTCATTTTTTGATCTTGACAACTCTAAAAAGATTATATCAGAGTTATTTGGATTAAATAGCTTAAAAAAATTTGAATTAAATAATAATAGAATTATTTGTATATGTGGAGCATTACTTCTGTATATTAAAGAAATGCAACCTAAGAGTGTTTTGATATTTTCTAAAATTAAGTACATTTCAAATGAGGATTTTATGTATTTAGATTCTAATACAATAAGGAATCTTGAAATTGTGAACTCTAATTTAAATGTAGACAAAATTGATCATTCTTTATTATCAATTTTAGATAAAACACAAACTGCGCTAGGAGCAAGAACGTTACGGCAATGGATTCTTAAACCATTATTAAATATTAGTAGGATAAAAAAACGTCAAACAATTGTATATTTTTTTATACAAAATCAAATTTTATGTGATAACATTGTTAAACAACTTAGAAAAATTTATGATGTAGAGCGAATTGTTGCAAGGATAATATCTGAAACTGTAACTCCAAGAGATCTAACTATATTAAAACAATCATTAAAAGCAATATGTGAAATTAATGAAATTTTACAATCAAATCCTAATAAAGATTTTGTTTTACAAACTGCAAACTTGAAGGAAATTATTTCTAAAATAAATTTGTATATACAGGATGAAAATTTAAAAATATCATTTAATGATGGAACAATGATTAAAAGTGGGATACATGATGGGCTTGATAAATTAAAAGATAACTTAGAAATAACTAAAAGTGCTATATTATCTTTAGAATCAAAGGAACAAAGTCATACTGGATTTAAAAATCATCTTAAGATACGCTTTACTTCAATTTTAGGATATTTCTTTGAAATTAGTAAAAGTAAATTAAATAACAATAGGCTACCAAAACATTATATACTCAAGCAAACTACTACTAATACTGAAAGATATATAACTTTAGAACTAAAAAATTTAGAAGAAAAGATCTTATATACACATGATCAAATTGTTAGATTAGAGCATACATTGTTTCATTCTTTATT
>JAISIG010000028.1 GCA_031262135.1 Endomicrobium sp. | reverse complement strand
ATATCTACATTTTTAAAGCAGCATTTTAGTTATAATATGGATCATGTTCAAATTCAAAAAGCTATTAGTATGCTACAGATTAGTTTTTCCTTAATTAATAAACAAATAGAGATAGATTCACCATGGATATTATTTCAAAAAAGGGATTTACAAAATCTTAGTTTAGTATTATCATCATATTTACAGTGTTTTGCCCTAATAACTCTTTATATATTACCAATAATGCCAACTACTGCTAAAACGATATGGACAGCTATTGGAGCTAAGGGTGACATAAACCATATCGCAAAAAAATATTTTATTAACAATCAAAGTATTCCAAAAGATGGATTTTTGGCTACTGCTACAAAATTATCCATGTTAACTGTATTATTCCCAAAATTATAAAATAAGATAATAAGAGTAATATAAAATGATTATAGATACACATATGCATTTGTTAGATCCTAAGTTTAATAATGATAGAGATTTAGTTATTAATAAAGCAACACAACTGGGTATAACTAAAATGATAGAAGTTACTTGTGAAGAAAATGATTGGTGGAAAGCAATAGATTTAGCAAAAACAAATAGCAATATCTTTGTAGCACTTGGAATACATCCGAATAACATAGATAACTGTTTTTTTAATACAGCAAGATATAATTGCTTACAAAGCCTAGCTACCTACGAGTCATGTGTAGCAATTGGTGAAATAGGGTTAGATTATCATCATGTAGATCTATGTGATGAAGTTATAATGAAACAAAAAGAAGTTTTTCAACAACAGTTAGATATTGCTATAAAAATTAATAAACCTGTAATTATACATTGTAGAGATGCCTATCAAGATATGCTTTGTATTCTAAAAAAATATTCTCCTCCTATAAAAGGAGTTATACATTGTTTTTCAGGGCAATTAAAATATGCAGAAGAATTTCTTAAGTTAGGATTTTATCTTGGTGTTGATGGCCCAATTACATATGATTATAATTATGCTAGGAGAAGTATAATCTATGAAGTCCCTACAGATAATATTTTAATAGAAACAGATTCTCCTTATCTAATTCCATTTAAAAAAAAGCAAAATAATACTTCCCTTCGCCACCAACATCTATATCGCAACGAACCTGCTTATATAATAGACATCATTAAATCGCTAGCTCAGATTAAGAAAACATCTTTTGAAATTATAGAAAATACTACAACAAATAATGCTATGGAATTATTTAAATTGTAATCATCTGTTTATATTTAACTAAAAAAATTAATTTTTAAGATTTTCTATTTTAGAATTTGATGATTCAGATTTTTCTGTAAAAATAATCTCAATATGTTTATTATATTTTAAAGATAGTAAATTATATATATATATCATTATGATAAGACTAGATAACATAATGATAGTATATGCAATAGAAAACATAATACAAGCTAACAGCCTTGCTTTTAAATCTACACTGTAAATATCACTAGAAAAAATAAAAAAAGTTGTTAAACTGCTAAGTATTCCGTTAATTCCAAGGATAATAGGGGCTGTTTTTAATACTGAGAATATATTAATTTTTTTAATATTATATGATTTATTTTTTAGCATTTTTTTGTATAAATTTAAAATTGTATATTAATCATTAGAATGCCCAGCTGTTTTAAAATCTTTCATTTTATAGCTTATTAATTTAGCTAAATCAGCTCTAGCAACACTTAAATAATCCCTAGGATCAAATTTCTCTGGATGTTCTGCAAAAAATTTGCGTATAGATGCTGTCATCGCCAGTCTTCCATCTGTGTCTACATTAATTTTAGATACACCAAATTGGATTGCCTTTTGTATAGATTCCATAGGAACTCCAGTTGCTCCAGAAAGCTTTCCACCATATTGATTTACTTTATCTACAAGACATTTTGGCACTGATGAAGAGCCATGTAATACAATAGGAATATTAATTAAAGATCTGACATCTTGTAATACATCAAAAGCCAGTTTTGATTCTCCTTGAAATTTATATGCTCCATGAGAAGTGCCTATAGAGATTGCTAAAGAATCTACTCCAGTCTCACATACAAAACGTTTAGCTTCATTAGGATCTGTTAACTTTGCTTTACCAGAATGAGATCCAACCCCATCTTCAACTCCTCCAAGAGTGCCTATTTCTGCTTCAACTGAAATATTTCGTTTATGAGCGTAGTCTACTACTTCTCTAGTTACTTTAACATTGTAATCATAAGTTGAAGGAGTCTTTCCATCTTCCAGTAATGATCCATCTATCATGACAGAAGAAAATCCTAAATTTATAGCTTCAATTACAGATTGCAATGAATTACCATGATCTAAATGCATAGCAATGGGAATATCAGGATTATCTATTATAGCTGCTTTCATTAAGTAGCTTAAATATATAAAACTTGAATATTTTAATGCACCTCTACTAGCTTGAATAATAACTGGTGATTGTGTATCTTTAGCAGCTAACATAATAGCTTGTATCTGTTCCATATTATTTACGTTGTATGCCCCCACTCCATAACCACTACGCATAGCTTTATCGAGTATTTCTTTTGTTGATACCAAGGCCATTTCTAGCTTCCTCCTTGTTTTAATTTATCAGTTTCTATTGTACTATAAATTCCAAATTTTCTAAATTTATTATATCGGTCATCCAAAATTTCTTGAATACTTTTAGATTTATAGTATTGTAGATGTTTATTAAGTATAAGTTTGATATTATTAGCTGTTTTAAGTGGATCATAATGAGCTCCACCTAAGGGTTCCTTAATAATCTCATCTACAACATGTAAATCAAATAAATCCTTAGCAGTTATTTTCATAGCTATTGCTGCTTCAGGAGCTCTTGAACTATCTTTAAATAGAATTGCTGCACATCCTTCTGGAGAGATAACAGAATAATAAGCGTTCTCCAAGCATAAAATTCTATTAGATATGCTAATACCTAAAGCCCCGCCTGATCCCCCTTCTCCAATAACAATACTTATAATTGGTACTTTAATGGAGGACATCATTAATAGATTGTTTGCAATAGCTCTGGCTTGTCCCCTCATTTCAGCAGTTATGCCAGCATAAGCTCCAGGGGTATCTATAAAAGTTATTATTGGTTTATTAAATTTTTCGGCAAATTTCATTACTCTCAATGCCTTTTTATATCCTTCTGGATGAGCCATTCCAAAATGTCTACGTAAATTATCTTCAAGATTCATTCCCTTTTGGTGTCCTATTACAACAACATAACTAACATCTAAATGTGCTATTCCACATACTATTGCTTGATCATCATCGAAATCTCTATCACCATGTAGCTCTATAAAATCCTTAAACATCAATCTAATATAATCTAAGAAATGTGGTCTATTACAATGTCTAGCTATTTGTACACGTTGCCATGGAGTTAAAGATTTATAAATTTTATGTTGCAAGTCATTTCTAGTTTTTTCAAGTCCAATGATTTGCTTAGAAAAGTCAACTTTACATGTAAGAGATGATTTTTGTAATTCTGAGATTCTCTTATTAATCTCAATGATTGGTTCTTCAAAATCAAAAAATATATTCATATAATAACTTCATTATATAAAATACATATTTAGATAACAAATAAGTTTATTTATTATATAAACACTTTTTCTAAAAGTTGCACTCCATTTAAAATGTCAGTTCCAGTTAAAGTATAATATATTACTTTTGGAAATACTATATTTTTTAAGTTAGTACATACATAAACATTTGATAAAAACGCTTGCTTGTTATTTATATAAGTAACTGCTTTAGGCCCATGCGGAGTATTTTTAATATAAATTTTACGTTTTGGTTGTGCTATTAAAGTCAAAACTAACTGATTATCTTTATTGGTAAGTTTAAATCCATAAGCTTTTTCTTCAAGCTTATTAATGCTTGTTTTAATATACTTTTTATTTGTATATATTAGCCAATAAACTTCTATTGGATTGTTATTAATTATTTCTCCTTTTTCATTTAGCTTTATATCATAAACTACAATGTTCTTGTTTTGATTTTTAGATATTGTAAATAATACTTTTCTAACTATTGTTGCTGATGAGCACATACACATGTTATATAATAATATTTGAAAAAAAAATATTATATATAATAAATATTTATATAAATGTTTGTTCTTTAATTGTAGTCTTTTCATATATTAAAAACTATCTGCATATATAAAAAAATTCACATTTGTCACAATCGATATTAGAAAAATCTTGGTTGTCAAATTCAAAATATTCCGTATTATTAATTTCATCTAATAAAAATTTAATTATATCTACACATTTAATATATATATCTTCTCCTTTTGGAAGAAAACATATATTAGTTTGCTTAATATTATATATCCCGCAATGTAACACAGGCAATCCTGTACTTGTCTCAAATATATATCTATACACAGGTAGTTGCAAAGAATTCCTCAAACTTTTAATATTATATAGATTAATAAATTTATTATCAAGATTTTTTAAATGTTTTGTCTTAATTATACTATTATCTGTTAAACCTGTTTTGTAATCTAGGATTATATAATTTGTTTGATCTATTTGATCTATTCTATCTATTTTACATTTAAAGTTATATGTAGCCCCAGTAACGGTTGAAATTTTTGTTTGATATGATTGTTCGGAAGCATATATTAGGTTGTATAAACGGTTAGTATCATAATGCAAAAAGTGTTCCATTTTGGAATAAATAAGTTTCTTTATAAGTAATGCATCAGATCTAAATTGTAAATAATCACAATTATTAAAATCAATATCTAATGTTTGAAAAAATTTTTTTCTAAATTGTTGCTTTACTATATCTTTTTTTGTCAAACCTTGATGAAAGGTTTTGTTTAAAAAATTATGTATAAAATTTCCAATATCAGTTAATGTCACTTCATTATGAAAATTGACCTTTTTTTCAAGTAATAAAACATACATAAAATAAAACTTTAATCTACATTGTAAATATACATTAAGCTTAGAAAACGTATATGTCATATTTTTTAGGTAATGTAAAATAGTTTTGGTTTTAAGATATTTGCGTTTTTGTTGACATCTTGATAAAAATTCTTTAGATAAAATAAATTTTTTTACATACGTACTATGAAGATTTTTGTCCTTTTGTTGTTGCTCCCATATTATTGACTCAATAAATCTACTTCTACTATGTACTTCATTGTCTTGATAAATTAAATATATATTTTTAGAGTTTTTAAGAAGTCTTTTAAAATGATATTTTTGAATTTCTTTTTGTTGTTCAATTCGTTTTAATCCTAAAGAGTTCATAATTTCTATGGGAATTAATGGATAATCTTTTTTCATGTATGGTAATGCTGAATCATTCATGCCAATAACAAACACATTATCAAATATAAGATTTCTTGTTTCTAATAAACCTAAAATTTGTATTCCTTTTAATGGAGAACCTGGCAGGGATATCTTTATTCCTTTTAAAAATGCTTTAAATATTGTTAAAATTTCTTTGTTAGTAAACTGTCTCTTTAAAAAATTAATATTTTGCAATTCTTTAGCTATTGCATATAATGCTTTACTTGCTGCAAATTCCAATGAAAAGTTTTGAAAATTAATTAAAGGATATATAGTTCTAAAGAATTGCAATAATAAGTCAGTTAATGTATTAAAATTATCAATCGATTCCCATGCATCAAAAAAAATCTTAAATATTTTTTTCATTATATTTAAAATATCTTTTATTTTTATAGTTAATGTATTATTATTTGTAATAATTCTATTATAAATTACATTAATTAATTTTGGATTCATAACAATGTCTTTTAGTAAAATATATTTTTTAAAATATAATAAATTGTTTGAATTTGAAGTTAAAAATTTTTCAGTACAATATGCAATTATTTCAGATATTTGTATATTATCTAAAATGGATTTAAATTTGATATTTCGCATTATTTGGTTATTAAGAATGTCAATAATGGCTTGTGAATAATAATATTTATTTTGTCTTGTTAATTGTGCTTCTATAATTAAGTTAATAATTAAAAATAGAGAAGTTTGTTCAATAGGATATCCTGTAGTTAAATTATACCTATTTGTTACAGTTAATATTTCAGATACTACACATTGAGTAATTGCATTGTCTAAAATTACAACAGTGGTGCTATCTAACTCCTTCATAGAATATTTATTAATAATATTTTTTATTAAAGCACTTTGACTTTGGTTATCTGTAGCTGCATAAATATGAAATTTAGATTGATCATCATTCTCGCATCTAGTATTTTTTTGATGTGGTAATTTTTGACCAAATGAAGTATATAATTCCTTTAAGACATTATATTGGTTTGGATCACCATGAACAAATATAGTTAATTGTATTTTAGATGATATTTGTCTATATATAGCAATTTCAGTTTTGTAAAGATAAAAGGGTGATAACAAAATTAATTCATCAATCTTACTAACGATAGAATTAAATTGTATTTCAGTCGCTCCTTTAAGAAAAGCATATCCCATTGTCAATTTTAATTCATCATTTAAAGCTTTATGAAACTTTTGTCTAACATATAAGATATTTTCTAATATATGATTAATATTCTTTGGTATATCATATCCTATAGCAGCATTAGCTTCTAAGAATTTTAATCTAGAATTCCCAATATTTTCAAAATCTAATTGTTCAATAAATAATAAAATTTCATGAATCCAATCTATTGTTGTTAAGAAAGAAGTATTAAAATTTAATATGTTAAATTCATTGTTTTGTAGTATTTTTAATAATATTAATATACCTTCAAAGTCAGAAATAAATTTAGCATGAGTTTCATTATAAACAGAATATCTAACAAAACTCTCATTAGTAAAAAACGTAGGAGGATGAAATGCTTTTTGGTTTTTTTTTGCTAAAAGTTTATTTATAAATAAAAATGGTCGTTTTCCACCACTAATGATAGCAGTTTTTTCATATGGAGTTTTAATATGCTCTGTAATTGAAACGAGAATATTTTTTTGAATATCTACATTAATAATGTCTATAGGCATTTTTTATATAAATTTACTTTTTCAACATCTAAAAAATAAAGACATATTTTTTTATCTGAATAAATTTTAGATAAAGATTGTAAAATATGATGTTTAAAATAAATTAATTTTAAAGTTAATGCTATTAAGTTGTTACTTGATATTACAAGTTTATCTACAGTAAATATATTCCCAAACGAATTTACAATATTCTTATTATTGTAGATAATATTATTATTAGAACATCTAAATAGTTTAAAAATATCTTTTAAGCTAAAAATACTTATTAATTTACTTTTTATATATTTTATATTACCAGACGAAAAATCAGTAGAAAACTTTTTTATACTGTTTTCTATATCTGTTTCTGTAGGTATTGATTCCATAGTAATAAGATTTGATATGACTTTTAAAAGAACGATTTTATTTAATTGTTGTAAAGAATTTTTAACTAAAGTGGAGTGCTCCTTATCAAAGCCTAATTTAATAGTTTTATATCCCAAGTTTACTTTATCTACTACTATATCATGTTGTTGCATGTCTGGATTATAAACATAGTGTTCTTTTTTTCCATAAAAAAAATAGTTATTAAATTGAAACAATACAGGAATTAAATTGTTTCTTAATTTTGGGATTATTCCATATAATTCATATTTAGCCCTAGTCATGGATACATAAAGTATATTTAGTTCTGTTTTTAATAGCTTAAGTTTCTCTCCAGCATATAGTTTTTTAGCTAAGTACGAAAATTTTGCAATCTGTTTATTAATATAGAAAAGTTTAATCCCATTTTTATCATAATGCAAATATGGGTTTTGAAATCCTCTTAGGATAAATAACTTAAGAAAAGGAAGAATAACTACAGGGAATTGTAAACCTTTTGATTTATGCACTGTCATAATTTTTATCCCTTTACTAAATATTCCTTTAATAAATAATGAATTATCATTTTTATTTAAACAATAAAAAAACTCTAAAAAATTTTTAAGTCCAAAATTGTTTTGTTCAAAGGTATTTATTAGATCTAGAAAACACATTATAAATGCTTTTGAATATGGAAAATTTTCTATGACCTTAAATTTCTCAAGAATAGAAATAGTTAAAGAATAAACTGACATATATGTATTTTTAGTAAATAAATCTTCAAAATAATTTTTCCATAAAAATGTATATTGATGTATAAAAAAATGATATGCTGCTGTCCCATCTTTTAATGTATTTAATTGAAAAATAAATTTTTCTATTTCATCTATTTTCATATTAGTTCGTTTTCTAAAAATATCCCCAAGTAAGAATGAAATAAATGACAATTTATCTGACGGTGTATTAATAAATGAAAGTAGTGAAATAATTTGTTTAATATAATTATTATGTTGAATATTTAATGATTGATTTGTTTCAATATTAAAGTTGTTTTCTATCAGCCAAGAACTGATTTGGGATATTTCTTCATTTTTCCTACATAATACAGCAATATCATATGCATTAAAGCGTTTTAGTATATCTAATATATAATTAATAAATTTTTGTTTAATACAATCTAAAATATGTTTTACATTACTATTACTATCTATCATTTGCATACTAATATATCCATAATGTTTTTGAAGTGTATTCTTTTGTTGAGACATTTTATAAGTAGAAATAAATTGTTTATATTCCTTGGATTGTTGATTTATGTTGTTAACTTGAGACAAAAATCTTTTGATATTGTTTGCTGAGAAAATTAGATTATTAAAATTTACTATAGCTTTGGAACTTCTAAAATTACTATTTAAATATTTTGTGTTAATAGAAGCATTGTTGAAAGAATCTTTGACAATACTAAATATATCAGTATTAACTCCTCTAAATGCATATATTGATTGCTTAGGATCTCCTACATAGAATAATGTTCCATGTGTAGATAAACATTCTTCTATGAGTTTTTTAATTCCAAACCATTGAACATAACTAGTGTCTTGAAATTCATCAATTAGAAAATGTTTATATTGTGTTGATAATCTATAATATATTTCAGGAATTTGCATATTTTGCTCTTGGAAAAAATCCACTGTTTTTTTATTGATTTCACTTAAAAATATAACATTATCTGATTTAGATTGTTGCTCAAATTCTTTTATAACATTTGAATATATTTTTGCATATACATCGTAATAATGTTTCATATAAAATGTACAATAATCTTCTATATATTTATTTACATTTATCCAAGATTTATTAATTTGAATATTAATTTGAGTGTTATTTTTTGAAATTAGAATATTTCTATAACCCAATTCGAATATTTTAGGTATATTAGCTATAATAATATTCTTAGATTTATATTGAAGTATTGCATTAATACTTTTTGAATAAATATTATCAATATTATCATTCATTAAAAAAAGTTTAGATAATTTATTTGCTTCATTAAGTATTTTGAGAGATTTATTACAAAGTTGTTTAGCGAAAAAAAAGTTCTTGTTGAAAAGAATATCCTTACCTGTGTTGCTAACTTTATTAAAAACTTTCTCAATTTCATTATAAATTTGTTTTCTTGGAATCCAATTCACATTTCTTAGTAGGTTTTGTGTTAAATATTGCTTTTCTATAATGCTAGATGAGGAGCAAGATGTAATATTTTTCTCTAAAAATTTATCTATCGCATTCAATAAATTCTTAGAATAATCCTGTTCTATTAAAAATTTTGGGGATAAGCCTATACTGATAGCACATGATTTTAAGATATGATTTTTAAAGCTATCTATAGTACTTATATTGAAATTATCGTAACAAGTAAAAATTTCTTTTAATAAATTTTTACTTGTTATACTAAGGTGTTCTTGTGGTAACTGTAATTCATTGAAAATGTTATTATTGATAGATAAAGCAGCTTGTTTTAAATATTCAATTATTCTACATCTCATTTCTTTAGCAGCTTTATTTGTAAATGTTAAAGCTACGATATTTTTCACATGTATACTATTATTATGAGATAACAATAAACTAATATATCTTTTAGCAAGATTATATGTTTTTCCAGCTCCTGCCGAAGCATGCAAAAAAATTATTTTTTTAGATTGATTAAAATCCTCCATAATAATTTATTTTATATTATATTTGGCTTGAGAAATCTTTAAACTCTCTATTTAAATCTTTCATTTGAGCATTTTTTTTAAGTTTCTCTTTTTTATTGTATAATTTTTTGCCTCGTGCAATACATATAAGTAATTTAATTTTTTTGTTGCAAAATGTAGTATATACTTCTAATGGAACTAATGTTAAGCCTTTGACTTTTATTTGAGATAATAATTTATATATTTCAAACTTATGTATTAAAAGTTTTCTTATTCTTCTGTTGTTACAATTGTCTTTCTTATTGTTATATTGTAATATATTGTTGGTGTTATACTTATAAGAGTCAATATACATATTATCTATAAATGCTTCCTTAGTATACTTATCAATATATACAACACTTCCATTCAAACTTACATTATTATGTTTTATAGCTTTTACTTCATATCCAAATAATACAATTCCAACTTCTATTCTTGAAATAATATCATAATCATAGTAAATCTTTTTATTAGAACACAGTATCTTTTTATTCATATAAAATATT
>JAISIG010000035.1 GCA_031262135.1 Endomicrobium sp. | reverse complement strand
TTGAAGTAATAAATTCTATTCCTTCTTCTTTTGCATATTCTTTTTCTTGTTTTCTAGATGGCATATCATGTTCTGTTCTTCTATAAATTAATTTTACATTATCAGCTCCTAATCTTAGTGCAGTTCTAGCTGAATCTATTGCTGTATTACCACCGCCTATAACAACAACGTCTTTACCAATATAAACTGGAGTATCAGAAATTTTTGGAAATTTATTCGCATTCATTAAATTAATACGTACTAAGAATTCATTTGCACAATAAATATGTTTTAAATTTTCTCCTTCTATTCCAAGTAATATAGGTAATCCAGCACCTATACCTATAAAAATAGCTTTATAATTTTCATCAAATAAATCTTTTATTGTTTTTGTCCTGCCTATCAAAGTGTTTAAAATTGTTTTCAATCCATAACGCTTTAAATTATTTATTTCTACATCTAAAATTTTTTTTGGTAATCTAAACTCTGGAACTCCATAACGTAAAACTCCTCCAAGAGCATGTAAAGATTCATATAACACTACATCATATCCGTATTTTAAAATATCAGTAGCACAAGATAATCCTGAAGGACCTGATCCAACTACAGCAATTTTTCCAGTTTGTTTTGGTTCTCTTTTATGTTGTCGTATATTATTTGTTTGTAGTGTTATATCAGCGACATATCTCTCTAAATTCCCTATTTTTATACTTTGATTTCTTTTAGATAAAATACAGAATTTTTCACATTGAGTTTCTTGACAACATACTCTTCCACAAACAGCAGGGAAATTATTTTTCTGTTTTAAGATAGTTATAGCTTCGTATGGCTTGTTATTAGCAATATACTTAATAAACTTTGGAATATCAACTTCTACAGGACAGCCTTTCCTACAAGAAGGGATACTGCATTGCAAACATCTTTTAGCCTCTTTTATCATACTATCATGATCTTCTCTATGATACTTTTCTGAAAAGTTATATTTTATATATTTTGATTTCATTTTGTCATTCCTAGTTTCATGTGACATTGACACTCCTTATTTGATTTATAGTTATTATAAGCTATTGTTTCAAAATTGCTAAAAGTAGTAAGTCGAGATATAGCTTCATCCCAATTAATTGAGTGAGCATCAAATTCAGGCCCATCTGTGCAAACAAATTTTGTCTTATTATGAACAGTAAGTCTACATGAGCCACACATACCAGTACCATCTAACATAATAGTATTCATTGAAACTATTGTTTTTATCTGTTTCATTTTAGTCATTGCAGCAATATTTTTCATCATTAATAGTGGACCTACTGCATACACCATATCTATTTTTACTTTTGGTAGAATTTCGTTTAACATATCTGTAACAAAACCCTTTCTTCCGTATGAACCATCATTAGTACTAAATAAAAGTGAATCACTAACCTGTTTTAATTCATGTTCTAGAATAATAAAATTTTTGCTTTTTACTCCAACTAGTGTTATAATTTTATTCCCAATTTGTTTAAAATTTTTCAAAACTGGAACAATTTCTGCTATTCCTATTCCACCTGCTATAGCTACTATTGTTCCATATAATCTAATCTGTGTTGGATTCCCTAATGGCCCAAGGATATCTGTTATATAATCTCCTACTGATAATGAAGCCAATTTCATTGTACTTTGTCCAACTATTTGGAATATAACTTTTATTCCTTTGCGTTCATAATTAATTCCTGCTATTGTAAGTGGTATGCGTTCTCCTCCTGTTAAATTTCTTATAATTACAAATTGCCCTGCTTTTGCATTTTTGATAATATTTGGCGCAAAGATTTCAAAGCTTATTATCGTATTACAAAAAATTTGTTTGTTTAATATTTTATACACTACATTATCTCCTTATTTAAATGGAATTTTTTATTGATATGACATATTCCAATTGCTAGAGCATCTGCAACATCATCTGGTTTTAATATGTTTTTTAGATGCAATATATTTTTCACTGTATTTTGAATTTGTAATTTTGAGGCATTTCCTGATCCGGTTAAAGCTAACTTTATAACCGTAGGATTATACTCAAAAAGTGGTATTTTATGAAGTGCAACAGTTAACAAAATGACACCACGGGCTTGTGCTATAGCAAGAATATTTTTTGTTAATCTAAAAAAAAATAGTTCTTCAATAGCTATAACCTTAGGCTTATATTTTATAATGATTTTTTGTAGTTGGTGGTGTATGTCTACTAAACGTATGCTAAGAGTTAAATATGAAGGAGTTGCAATAACTCCACAATCAACTAAGCTTAAATTACCTTTAGACTTTAATAATTCAACAATTCCCCATCCTGTGATGGCTATCCCTGGATCAATACCTAATACTATCATATATCACAATTAATATATATGTTTTTAACATCTTCTTGCTTTTTTAATGTATATATAAAATTTCTAATAAGTTTTTTATCTTCTTGATATCGAATAGGAACTTTCATTTTTGGGGTCATCTTAATTCCAGTATGAAATTCTTTTATGTTATTTATTAGCAATATATTTTTAATTTGATTTAAAATATTTGAAGACGTAAGTAGTTCATAATAATTATATTGTTTTGTTAATTCTATATCAAAATTATTTTCTAGTATTATATTTATTAAGCTATCTTCATCTAATATATCGTTTTTAATTAAAACATAATAGCTTTTTTCAAACATCCAAACAACGCATCCATTACTACCAATATTTCCATCATATTTGTAGAAGACCTTACGTAAATCTGAAGATGTTCTATTTTTGTTGTCAGTTGTAACTTCTATAATAACTGCTATCCCACAAGGGCCATATCCCTCATATATTATTTCCTTAGAGTTTTCTTCTGTTACTGAAGTAATGTTATGTGTTCCTCTTTGTATTGCTTTTGTAATATTACTATTTGGCATATTAGCTTCTTTTGCATTAGCAATTGCTTTTTTTAAACTAGCATTATTATCTACTTTGGCACCTCCTTTTTTTATAGCAATTATAATATCTTTGATTAATTTGTTAAAAATTTTACCTTTTTTAGTATCAATTAGTGTTTTTTTATGTTTAATTCCAGCCCATTTACTATGCCCTGACATAATTATTAAAAAAAAACTCCTTATATTATAAGATATTTATTTTAATATTCTAGTTTATTTTTTTCATTTCATAATTCTGCTTGGTTTTTATTTAATAATAAAATCCATATTTTATTATGATAAACATTAGCAATACCACTATAAATATTGATATGCTGTATATCATTTAAAGTTCTAAGTAATATTTTTCCATTATATAATTTTGTTATTAAATTTACATGTTTTGGTAAAATAGTAATGCTACCTATCTTAACAGGTAATGAAATACACAATACATTGTTTATATTTAGAATATTATTTTCTTGTGAAATAATTTTAACTGTTAAATTTCCCATTTAATTAAATAAAACCTATCATTGCTATCTATATGATTTCATTTTATTGGCTATATCATAGTTATCTATAGCTCCTATCATATAGAACAATTGTTCTGGACATTGATCATATCTTCCATTAAGAATATCTTGAAATCCATTTATTGTATCTTGAATTTTAACATATTCTCCACTCATTCCAGAAAATGGTGCAGCTGAAAACATTGGTTGAGTTAAAAATTTTTGAACTTTTCTTGCTCGTGAAACTATCATTTTATCTGTTTCAGAAAGTTCATTGATACCAAGTATAGAAATTATGTCCTTAAGTTCTTTATATTTTTGTAATATTTTTTTTACTTCCATTGCGATGTTATAATGCTGAATGCCTACATTAATTGGTTCTAATAATCTTGAAGAAGATGTCAATGGATCAATAGCAGGATACAAACCATTTTCCATAAGATTTCTATTTAATGTTAAAATAGCATCTAAATGAGTAAAAATAGTTACTGGAGCAGGATCTGTGTAATCATCTGCAGGGACATATACAGCTTGAACAGATGTAACAGAGCCTTTTTTAGTAGATGTAATCCTTTCCTGTAAGTCTCCCATATCTTTTGCTAAATTAGGATGATAACCAATTGTAGATGGCATTCTTCCGAGCATAGCGGAAACTTCACTGCCAGCTTGAGCAAATCTAAAAATATTATCTATAAATAACAATACATCTTCACATTTTTCATCACGAAAATATTCAGCCATTGTCATAGCTGTTAATGCTACCCTCATTCTATTTCCTGGAGGTTCGTTCATTTGAGCAAATACTAAAACAGTTTTATCAATTACATTGGATTCCATCATTTCTAACCATAAATCAGTACCTTCTCTTGTCCTTTCTCCTACTCCAGCAAATATAGAATGTCCATTATAGACTGTTGCAATATTTCTTATAAGCTCTTTCACAATCACAGTTTTTCCTACACCAGCTCCACCAAAAATTCCTATTTTACCACCTTTTGTAAAAGGAGCAATTAAATCTATTACCTTGATGCCAGTTTCAAGTATTTCAGGAGCAGTTATCTGGTCTATAAATTTTGGTGGTAATCTATGGATAGCAATCTTCTTGATATTTTCAGGTAGTGGTTTTAAACTATCTATAGGTTCACCTAAAACGTTAAATACTCTACCTAAGGTTTCTTCTCCTACAGGTACTTTAATTGGAGAAAATGTTCTTATGGCTTGCATACCCCTTTTCAATCCCTCTGTGGGACCCATTGCAATTGTACGTACTTCACAATTATCCATTATAAAAATTGTTTCAAAATATAAAGTTTCTTTATTTGGTTTTGTGAGAATTAATGCCTCATAAATTTCTGGTATAGTCATTTTATCAAATTTGAAATCAACAACAGTACCATGAATTCTTATAATCATTCCTTTATTACTATTACCATTATGTTGAATATTCATAATCGTTTATATTCCAGTTAAATTATAAGAGTAAGTACAATTAATTAGATCTAATATATCATAATTAATTTTTTCTTGTCTTATTTTATTATAAAAATTGGTTAGGTGAAACAAAACATCATATGCATTATCTCTTGAATTTTTCATTGTCATTATTCTTGCAGCTTGTTCCGAGACATGAGAATTAATTAAAGCATGCTTTATAGCTATTTCAATATAGTAAGGTAATAAATCTACATATAAATCATTTACATTTTGTTCAAAGATATAATTAAAGTCATCATAATCATGTTTATGATATTTATTGTTAGAAATAATATCCTCTACAACCGCTCTTTGTATAAGCATACTATCAAATTTAGTATACGCTATGGAAATCATTGTAATATTCTTTTGTTTATATAGTCTTTTTGCTATTTTAAGTAATTGATATACTAATTTTTGTTGGTCTTGCTCAATATTAAATTTTTGAAATACAGGCTTGCCACCTTTCAGTATTATATTTGTATACTTTCCTCCAATAGGTACAATATATTTATAATTAGCATGATTTGATAAGTATACATTTACTTTTTTTATCAGTTTAATGCCAATATCCCCACAAAAACCTTTCGCTGGAAATACTATGTAAAATAATCCATTATTGGTATTTGCTAAATTACAATGTTTTTCCTGGAAACTAATATTGTTAATAAGTCTTATGAGAATGTTGCTAAATTGTGCTATATATATAGTATAAGTTTTCAATAAATGTTGAGATTTATGTAATCTAGATGTAGCCAGCAGCTCTATTATTTTAGACAATTTAGCAATATTTTTAGTTGCTTGAATTTTTTTTTTAATTTGTTGTAAATTTTGTGCCATAATTATTTATTTTTTTAAAATAAATTATTGCCTCTTTTAATTCGTATTGTAATGTTTTGTCTAGTTCTTTTGCAA
>JAISIG010000018.1 GCA_031262135.1 Endomicrobium sp. | reverse complement strand
ACACCAGTTACAAGAGTTATAGTAGTTAATACACTCCAGGCTAAAGTGGCATGTTTAACTACCGCTATTCCTGTCATAGCTGGGATATTGTTTAAAGCTAAAATAAGAATTAAAGATTGTATAACTCCAAGTGCTAATGTAAAAAATTTTATTATTTGATTAATCCTTCTTCTACCTTGAGCTCCGTCTAAGGATAGTTTGTCTAAATAAGGGAATATATGTGCGCCTTGTATTAAATTGATTACAATTGATGAATTAATATATGGAACAATACCCAAAGAAAAAATAGACATTCTATTTAATGCCCCTCCGGAAAATATATCTAAGAAATTTAATATACCGTTTGTATGTTGATGAGTATAAAAAAAATGATGAATCAACTTAACATTAATTCCAGGAATCGGAATTGCAACTCCAATCCTATAAACTATTAAGCAAAACATTGTAAATAATATTTTTTTTATATATTTATAAGTGTATTCGCTCCACATTATTTATGTTAACTTGCCTTATAATAAATTTGCAACCATTAAATATTCATATTAAAGTGAATTTTTTGTAATTTTAGCCAATGCAGATTTAGATAACTTATTAATTTTAACTGATAAAGGAACTTTAAGTTCACCATTACCAAGAATCTTTATATGTTTACTAGATTTCGCCAATAACCCTTTTTGTTTTAAAGTCAATATTGTCACTTTGCTTCCAGCGGTGAATTTATTTAAGCTTTGTATGTTAATTATTTTACAACGTTTACGGTATTGTCTTTTATGTGATGCAAATCCTCTTTTCGGAATGCGTCTAACAAGTGGGGTTTGTCCTCCTTCAAAATAACTGCGTTTAGTTCCGTCACCAGACCTAGCTTTTTGACCTTTTGATCCTCGTGTTGATGTTCTACCATGCCCAGACCCAACCCCTCTCCCTACAACTTTTTTCTTGTGCTTAGAATTCCTTGGGACAGTTAAGCTATGTAATTTTAACATATTACATCCTTATTAGTTGTTGTTATTTTTCCTCTTATTTTATCAACTTCAGCTTTAGATCTAAGATTTTTAAGAGCTTCTATTGTAGCATATACGACATTAAATGGATTTGATGAACCTAAAGATTTAGTTAAAATATCTTTGATTCCTACCACATCAATAACAGCTCTAATTTTTTCCCCAGCAATAACTCCTGTACCTGGCCTAGCTGGCTTTAATAATACTTTTCCAGAGCCTGAAATGCCTATGACATCATGCGGTATAGTATTTTGTAATAAATTTATATGAATCATATTTTTTGCAGCTTTGGTACTACCTTTTTGTATAGCAGATTGTACCTCTTTTGCTTTTCCAAGTCCACAGCCTACTTTTCCTAATCTATTGCCTACTACGACTAAAGCACTAAAAGAAAATCTCTTTCCACCTTTTACAACTTTGGTAACTCTATTAATAGAAATAACAACTTCTTTTAGTTTATTATTCTTTTGATCTCCCAAAATTCCTCCCTATCTCTATAACTATAGTACTCAAGCCAATAATCCAGCCCAGCCCATCTATTTATTTAACTAACATAGTATCCCATTATCTCTTAATACATCTGCTAAAATTTTGATTTTGCCAATATACCTATATCCTTTGCGATCAATAACAACTTTTTTTATTCCTTTTTTTATAGTTTTTTTAGCTAATGATAGAGCAAGTAGTCTAGCAGCTATTAGTGTATCTTTATTTTTCAATTGACAATTGCTTGTATTTGCAGATACTAAAGTTATTCCTAAAGTATCATCAATAACCTGAGCATAAAGATACTTCAGCCCTCTATGAAAAGTTACACGTGGCCTTTCACCAGTGCCTACAACTTTATTTCTTACTCTTTTTGCACGTAAATTAAATCTATCTAATTGTTTTGTCATAATTTCACTATCCATTTAATTAAATTAGAAATAAACTATTTATTTTTTATTAGAACTTGTTGCAACCTTACCAGCCTTTCGAATAACTTTTTCATTTATATATCTTATTCCAAAACCTTTATAAGGTTCAGATGGTTTGACTTGTCTTATTTTAGCTGCAAATGTTCCAACTATACATTTATCTATTCCAATGACTGAAATCAAAGTACTTTTGTCTAGCATTAATTTAGTTATTACTTCTAATGTTTTTGGAATCTGTAATTTTACTAAATGAGAAAATCCAACAGTAAGTACTATATTATTATTTTCAATATTTGCTTTGTATCCTAATCCTATTACTGACAATTCTTTTTTAAACCCTAATGTAACCCCTTGAATCATGTTTGATACAATTCCTCTAAATAATCCTTGTAAACCTCTATGCTTAGCAATAGAAATATGTACTGTTTTGCGTTTATTCAATGATTTTTGTATTTTCCTTTCAACCGTTACGATATTTTGTGAAGTGTCAATAGTTAATTGTAAATTATCGTTAATAACTTGAGTCACTACTCCTTTAGGGCCACGAACGTATAACATTCCATTTACAATTTGTAAGTTAACTCCATTAGGTATATTTATTGGTTTATTTTCTAAACGACTCATTTCCATTTTTTCCCTTATAAAATAATGAATAGCTTTTTAATGCCATTTATGTTTAATTTGTAATTGATATAAGTTCAAACTATTTAGTTTACCAAATATAACCTACTACTTCACCTCCAACCTTAGTATATTTTGCTTGCTCATCAGTTAATATACCTTTTGATGTTGATATAATTGTCACTCCTAATCCACCAAAAGTCTTTGGTATATTCTTCACATTTTTATATACCCTTAAACTTGATTTAGACCCTACTATTAAATTTGTTATAACAGACTTTTTTATTTTATTTACCAATGTATACTTAAGGTATGTCCTTATAAATTTATTTTTATTTATAGTAATTATTTCATAATTACTTATATATCCCTCTGTTTTAAGAACTTTTAATATAGAAAATTTAAACTTTGAAAAAGGAATATCAACTTTATCATGTAGTTTTAAATTTGCATTACGAATACGAGTGAACATATCTGATATTGGATCAACAATCATTTTTCATAAAACCTCTTATTTTTTTTACCAACTTGATTTTGTTACACCAGGAATTTCACCATTGTGTGCTAATTTCCTAAAGCATATCCTACAAAGCCCAAAATCTCTATAATAACCACGAGACCGTCCGCATAAGCGACATCTACTTCTATAACGTGTAGAAAACTTCTGTTGTTTCTGCATTTTTGCTACAGATGCAACTGTTGACATAATTACAAAAATCCTTTTATAATTTATTTTTAAATGGCAAACCTAATAATTCAAGTAATCTTTTTGAATGATTAATATGATTTGATGTTGTTATAATGCTTATATTCATTCCTCTCGATTTATCTGAATCTTCGATATTTATTTCAGGGAAAATATATTGTTCACGAATTCCTATATTTAGGTTACCATATTTATCAAAATTATTTAATGATATTCCTCTAAAATCTCTAATTCTAGGTATTGCTATATTAATAAATTTATCTAAAAATTCATACATTCTAATATTTCTTAAGGTAACTTTTATCCCTATAGGCATATTTTTACGGAGTTTAAAACTTGATATTGATTTTTTTGCACGACATATTAATGGTCTTTGCCCTGTAATAGCAGAAAGTTCAGACATAGCTTTAGAAAGTATTTTAATATCGTCTTTTGCTTCCCCTATACCTATATTAATAACAATTTTGATAATTTTTGGGACCTGATGTATATTAGAAAATCTGAATTCTGATTGTAACTTGTTCACTATAATGTTTTTATACAAATCTTGCATACGAGCTTGCAACAATTTTTTCATCCCCCCTGCTATACAATATTATATTTATAAATTAACCCCACAAATACGACAAATTCTTGTTTTTTTTGTCAAATTATACTTTGTTCGCACTGATTTTTTACATTGTGGACATACAATCATCACTTTGCTTATATTAATTGGAGCTTCTTTCTTTATAAGTTTACCAGTATGTCCATTAGAAGCTTTCACATGTTTTGTAATAACATTTATTTTAGAAACAATGACTTGTCTAGTTTTACATAATATATTTATAACTGTTCCTATTTTCCCTTTATCTTTCCCAGACAATATCTTAACCTTATCATTTTTTTTTACATTTAACATAATTCGTATATCCTAAAACAATAAATATTTTTATATAACTTCAAGAGCCAAAGAAATAATTTTAAAATAATGTTTTTCCCTAAGTTCTCTTGCTATTGGACCGAAAATACGAGTTCCTTTTGGAGACCCATCATCATTAATAATTACAGCAGCATTATCATCGAACTTTATATATGTTCCATCTTTTCTTCCTACTTCTTTAACAGTTCTCACAATAACAGCTTTTACAATATCTCCCTTTTTTATGGAAAAATTTGGTAACGCACTTCTTACAGAGGCTTGAATAATATCTCCAATACTTGCATAACGACGTTTGAATCCATTTAGCACTCTAAAACAACGAATTTTTTTCGGGCCAGAATTATCTGCAACGTTTAAAACAGTTCTTTCATGGATCATTGATTAACAGTTTCCTTTATAATTTATTATTACAACTTAGTAATACCCATCGTTTCCTTCTCGATAATGGTCTAGATGCCATTATTGTTACTCTATCACCTAAATGAGAAATATTATTTTGATCATGAACGGTAAACTTCCTATTTTTATGTAAAACACGTTTATATAATGTATGTCTGTAAGTTTTTAT
>JAISIG010000039.1 GCA_031262135.1 Endomicrobium sp. | reverse complement strand
ATATATTTGCTAATAAGTTTAAAAAGACTCCATGTAGAAAAGCACTTTAACGCTAAAAGCAGTTTTGCTCCTGAATTCTGTTTAATATATTCAACTTTTTTTAAATTTTGTAGTAAATTTTTTTCATTAATTAAATAATATGGAGTCTTGATATGTTTCATATATAATGCTTTGAAGTCCTAAAAAATTTTTTAAATAAAATAATATATGAAATAATATAATATAATCATATTGTCATGTTATATTATAAAATAAGTACTTATAAACTTATTATGATGAAAATCTTACGAACATTATTTATTGTAATAATATTACTATTTTGTAATATTAAAGTATGTCATACATACAGTAATAAAACCATTATACCACAAAATCTTGATAATAAAAATAGGATAAATACCTTACAAAATAAGATAATTCAACTTGACTATATGATATTTAAGTTTATTCATTTGAACATTAAATGTAAATTTTTAGATTATTTTATTCAACTATCAAATATTATATATTCTACTGTACATTTTAATTATAGTTTAACTATGTTCATAATAATTATATCAATTATATTGATATATAAACACAGCAAAAAACATTTTTATTCTAATTTACTTAATTTGTTTATTGTTTTATTAGTTTCTATTACTATTAATGATATTATTAAAAGGATGGTTTGCAGACTAAGACCTATATCAATTTTCGGAATTGATAATATGCATACTGTACTTGAAACAAAGTATACAAAATCTTTTCCATCTGGACATACACAACTGGCTTTTACTATATGTACTTTTATGCTTTTCCTAATAAGAAAATGTTATGTGTCATATATCTTCACATCAATTATAATAGGACTTGAAAGAATATATATCGGCAACCATTTCCCATCTGATATATTAGGTGGTGCAATATTAGGAATAACTACTACGTACGTCACATTACTTGCATTATCATTTATAAAAAAAATTATACACAGATGTATGTAATATGAAAAACCTACAGAATGGAAAAACGCAATTTGAGCACTGTGAAGCTAAACTTAATGTTTCTTATTTATTGGTTGAAAAACTAAAATTAATTATTAATGTTTAAAATGTCTCATTCCTGTAATAACCATAGCCATATTATGCTTTTGAGCTTCTTGTATTGAGTCGTTATCTTTTATAGATCCTCCTGGTTGTATAATAGCTGTAACTCCAATCTTATGTGCTAATGCTACTACATCAGGGAAAGGGAAAAAACCATCTGAAGCTAGAATAATAGGTAATAAATTTTTTTCTAAGTTCATTTTGATAGCCCTCATTTTGTAAGTAGCGATTTTTAGAGAATCTATACGGCTCATTTGGCCTGCTCCTATTCCTATAGTTTGTTCTCCTACAGCTAAAACAATTGCATTAGATTTAACATATTTAGCAACAGTTAAAGCAAATATTAAAGAACACATCTCAATGTCAGTCGGAGGTTTTTCTGTAGCAATTTTCATTTCAGACATTAGTTCATTATCTTTATCTTGTATAAGTAGCCCATAATCAGTTATTTTATATTCATAATGCACATTGTCCGTAATACTAGAATCATTTTCTCTAATTAAAAGTCTTACATTTTTCTTAGTAGAAAGGATTTTAATAGCTGTATTAGTATAATTTGGAGCAATAATACATTCAACAAAAAGCTTGTTTAATTCTATAGCTGTATCTTTATCTACTGATGTATTGAATGCTATGATCCCACCGAAAGAACTTAGAGGATCACATAGTAAAGCTTTTAAATAAGCATCCTTAGGATCTTTACCACTTGCACATCCACATGGATTATTATGCTTTACAATTGCACATGAAGGCTTATCAAATTCATTGACTAGATTGTAAGCTGATTCTAAATCAAGATAGTTATTATACGATAACTCTTTCCCATGAATCTGTTTAAAATATTTATTATGATTTGTTGGATGAGAATACAATGTAGCCTTTTGATGTGGATTTTCTCCATATCTTAGTTTAGATAATTTTTTTATAGGAATAGTTAATTTATTTAGATTAAAAATGCTATCATATGTAAAATAATTAGATATTAAAGAATCATAATATGATGTGTACCCAAATGCTTTAGCAGCTAACTGTAATTTAATTTCTTCAGATATTGTATCAGATTTTAACATCTTTATAACATTAATATAATCGCAATGGGAACATAGAACAATCACATCTCTATAATTTTTAGCTGCTGCTCTTAACAAAGACACACCACCAATGTCTATATTTTCAATAACTTTTTGATCAATTTGTTTGTTAATAGGTTTCTGTATTTTACTTGTTATTGTTTCAAATGGATATAGATCAACAACAACCATATCTATAAGAGTTATCTGTGAAGCTAATAGTTGTTCCATATGGGATTTATTATCTCTGACAGCTAAAATTCCAGCATATATTTTTGGATTTAATGTTTTAACTCTTCCATCCAATATTTCAGGTGAATTAACTAGAACACTTATTTCTTTACATTTTATTCCTGTTTGATTTAATAAATTAGATGTTCCACTACTTGCAACTAAATTCCAACCTAAAGATTTTAATTCTCTTGCAAATCCAATAATTCCTGTTTTATCTGAAACACTTATTAAGGCTGTTAACATATAATTTAATCTCCATCTTTGATAAAAATAGAAAGTAAAAAGAAACAATAATTTTATATTATACTATTATTATATGCTGTTGTCACTTTTTTTAATATTCTTTTATATTAACTCCTGCAAAGATTAATTTGCTAATAATACTACGTGAGAATTTATTATGTACAAATTCCTGCAATGATAAAGTAATGGCTGTACCAATATTATTCAGATTAATAAAATCTCTATGAGAAGCATTTAATAAAGTATTCATATCTTTGAAATGTTTTGCTATAGTTTCAGAGGCTACAATGCCTATATGTTGAATTCCTAAAGCAAATATAAGTTTACGTAAAGGCTGTCTTTTACTTATACTAATTTCTTCAAGTAAAAAATTAATTTTTTCTTTTTTAAGGATATTAATTTCTAAGAAATCATTATAAGTTAGAAGATAAATATCTGCCATTGTATGTATTTTATCTTTAATAATTAAACTTTCGATTAATTTAGCTCCAAACCCTTTTATATTCATAGCATTTCTGCTTGCGTAATGTATTAAATGTTTTTTTAACCTTGCTTTACATTTTAAATTATTACAGATATATTTTGATACTTTGCTTAAAATTTTATGGGTTTTTGTAATTTTAGTCCCACATGATGGACAATATTTAGGAGGGAGAAAAAATCCAGTAGTTTTTTTCTTTATCACTTTAACAATTTTTGGGATAACATCACCTGCTCGTTCAAGCAAAACAATGTCTTGTTCATTTATATTCAATCTTTTAATTTCATCAAAATTATGAAGTGTTGCTTTAGAAATTGTTACTCCTGACAAAGCAGTTGGTTTTAATATTGCAGATGGAGTTAAAATACCATTTAACCCTATGCCTATATGAATCTTAGTAATAATAGTCACAATTTGCTTAGCAGAAAATTTAAATGCTATAGCCCATCTAGGAGCCATGTTTGTGCATCCTAAATTTTGTTGGTTATGAAATTCATTTACTTTTAGGACTAATCCATCAATATTGTATGGCAAAGAATTATAATGTTTTACCATATAATTTATGTACTCTAAAATTTCCTCAATAGACTTACAACATTTTAAGTTATGCTGTAATTTAAACCCACATTCTTTACAGAATTGTAAAAATTCTAATTGAGACTTTACAATTTTATTATTCACTAATTTGCTAAATGTATGTACGTAGAAATGTAGTTTTCGTATAGCAGGAATGTGAGGACTTTTATGTAAAAGTGATCCAGAAGTTGCATTTCTAGCAGTAGTAAATTTTGATATTTTACGCAATTGTATAAAATCAAGTTTATTCATATATACTTCACCACGCAACTCGAACAGCTTTGGAACTCTTTCTTTAACATGTAGCTTCTCTGGAATATCGCTAATAGTTTTAATATTATCGGTTACATCCTCTCCTATTGTACCTGTCCCGCGCGTCCCTCCTGAAATTAAAATTCCATTAACATAAATTATACTTACACCTACTCCATCGATTTTTGGTTCACAAATAATTTTAATATTATCTTGTTTATTAAAGTAACGTTGTATTTTTTGATACCATGTCGCAATATTATTGTAAGAATATGTTTTATTTAATGATAACATTTTTGATAAATGACAAATTTTAAGATTTTTTCCTGGAACAAATCCTGGCTTAGATTTGTATTTAGTGGAATATTTATGTTCAAGATCTATGAGTTCCTCTACCAAATAATCATATTCTATATCAGAAATTTCAGAAGTATTATGATTATAATAAAGATTATCATAATATGAAATTTTTTGTCTTAGATCATTTATTCGTGTTATTATATGCTTGGACATTTATTTATTCTTATATCTGAATATTTTCACTTTATCCATAATACCATTTATAAATTTACCTGATTTTGTTGTAGAAAATTTTTTAGATATTTCTATAGCTTCATTAATTACAACATTAATTGGAATATCTGGCATTGCAATAATTTCAAAAATAGCAATACGTAAAATATTTCTATC
>JAISIG010000020.1 GCA_031262135.1 Endomicrobium sp. | reverse complement strand
ACTAAATCCTGTATATTTATGTAATACTTCTGGTATTCTAATTGATCCGTCCATTTGTTGATAGTATTCCAAGATAGCAGCAAAAGTTCTTCCTACAGCTAAGCCTGATCCATTTAAAGTATGAACGAATACCTTATGTTTAGTATTATATTGAAGTTGGATATTCATACGTCTAGACTGAAAATCTTTAAAATTAGAACAAGAAGAAATTTCCTTATATGAATTATCATAAGAAAACCATGCTTCAACATCATATGTCTTTGATGACGTAAATCCTAAATCACCAGTACACAACAAAACAATTCTATAAGGTAGATTTAATAGTTTTAAGATATATTCTACATCAAGCAATAATGTTTCTAATTCTATATTGGACTTAATTGGATCTACAAATTTAACTAGTTCTACTTTATTAAATTGATGATTTCTAATTAAACCCTTTGTATCCTTCCCATAACTTCCAGCTTCTCGTCTAAAACATGCAGAAAAAGAGACATATTTTTGTGGTAAATCATATATATCAAGAATTTTATTGCTATAAATATTCGTTATACTAACTTCAGATGTTGGTATTAAAAATAATTCATCCTTTGGGCAATTAAAAACTTCATCTTTAAATTTAGGCAACTGTCCAGTTCCAGTCATTGATACTTTATTTACTAAATATGGAGCTATAATTTCTTTATATCCATGTTGTCTATGAACATCAATAAAAAATGATATAAGTGCTCTTTCTAAAATAGCTCCTTCGTTTTTTAAAATTACAAAACGAGATCCTGAAATTTTTGAGGCAGTTTTAAAATCTAAAATATCTAAGTTTTCCCCTAATTCCCAATGGGATTTTGGAACAAAAGAAAATTTTTTTGGAATATTTACTAATTTAACTACTTTGTTGTTTTTTCTGCCTTCTCCTATCGGAACACTTTTATCTGGTATATTAGGAATTTCAAGCATCAAACTTTTTATATCAGAATTAACTGTTATAAGTTTATTCTTATAATATTTTATTTGTTGTTTAATACGTTTACATTTCATCATATCATCTTTTGATAATATACTTTGATGAACCATGTTTTTTGAAATTTGATTTTTTACAATTTGTAGACTCTCTATTTTTTTGAGTAACTTTTTTCGATATAAATCTAAATTTAACAACTCATTTAAATTTATATCCATATTTCTATCAGATAAAATTTGTTTTATTTTATTGAGATTGTTTCTTATTAGTTTAATGTCAATCATATTTTTTCTTATATTCAATTGCATTATCAGATTTAAGTAGCATTGACACATCTTGTATAAAATTTTTAGAAAAAGTTATATTGTAATTAGTATTTATTATAAATGTTCTATACGATTTATCAAGAATATCTAAATATACTTTCATATTCCCACTAGTTTGTTTTTCAAGTAATAATTTTAATTTATTAATTATAATAGAATTATAATGTACATTTGTAAGTTTAATATGTATCCCAAAGTTTATATCACATAGTATAGATAAATCAGCTCTAACTTTAGATAAACTTACTATGTTATTAGCTACAATGTATCTATTATTCCTAACAGTAAAATAATAATGTCCTTGTATTAATATGATATTATTTAAAATAATATCATCTACAACTTTTGAAAATATTTCTAAAAACACTAATACATTGATTTTACCATATAAATCTTCTATTGTAAATTTAGCCATCAAGTTTTTTATATTATATTGCGATATAAATTTATATATATAAGTAATCATTCCAGAAACAGTAATGTTTTTGTTTATCTTAGGAAGATTATCTAATTTATAATCGGAATAACTTATAAGTTCATCTTGAACATGCTGCAATGGATTCCCTGATAAATAAAATCCTAAAACATCTTTTTCAAAGTTTATTAATATATATTCATCAAATAAAGAGTTTTCCTTGTTCTTTTCTTTAATAATACTAGCATTACTAAAAAGTAACATCTGCGCCGATTCACTTTCATTTTTAACTTTAATGGCGTTGGTAATATTCTCTTTAAGAGAATGAAGCAAATTTATTCTTGTTTGAAACCTATTAGTTCCAAATGAATCACATGCTCCTGATTTTATCAAGTTTTCAATAGCTTTTTTATTAGTAGATTTTAAATCAATTTTTTGTAAAAACTCATTCCAAGATTTAAAACGTTTATTATCACAGCGGTATTGCTCTATAGATTTTGTGAAACTTTCTCCTACATTTTTAATAGCTAATAAACCAAAACGAATACTAGTCATATTTTCAATAGTAAATTTACCATTAGAATATTGAACATCAGGTGGTAAAATTTTAATGTTAAAGTTACGTGCGTCTTGCAGATAAAGTTCTATCTTGTTTTGTTTATTTTTATCATTAATAGTAGAATAACGTCCAATTTCACTGTTAAGTAATGCTGTAAAATATTGTAGTGGATAATGTGCTTTTAAAAAAGCTGTTTGGTAAGATATAATGCTATAGGCAGCAGCATGTGATTTATTAAATCCATACCCAGCAAAAGCTAGAATATTATTGAAAATCTTGTTGGATATATTTTGCTTAATGCCTTTTTTTTGAGCTCCATCTATAAACTTTTGTTTCTGTTGCTCGATGTTATCTATAATTTTCTTACTCATTGCACTACGTAAATTATCAGCTTCCCATGGAGTGAATCCTGCAAGTATTTCTGCAATTTTCATTACTTGTTCTTGATATAATATAACTCCATAAGTATCATTCAGTATATTTTCTTCTAATTCATGATCATAAGTTACACGGGTTATTCCATTTTTACGATTTATGAATTCATCTAACATTTTAGAACTCATAGGCCCTGGTCTATATAACGCAATTAACGCTATTATATCTTCAATGCAATTCGGTTTAAGTTTCCTTAATAAATTCCTTATACCATCGCTTTCAAGTTGAAATATGCCCATGGTCATAGATTTTTCAAGTAATTTATATGTTTCTCTATCATTTAATGGTATATTATTTAAATCTATTTTTTTGTTTATGCATTTTATAGTATCATCAATAATAGTCAGAGTACGTAAACCTAAAAAATCTATTTTTAACAATCCTAAACGTGTTAACGTTTCTCCATCATATTGCGTTGTAATAATTTGTTTAGAATTCTTTGATAGGGGAGAATAATTAACAATAGGTTTATCTGATATGATTATACCTGCAGCATGAACTCCGATATGTCTTTTAATTCCTTCTAGTTGTTTAGAAAATAATACAAGATCATTAATTTTCTTATCAGATTTCATTAAAGTGGATAGTTCTTGTGAATTTTTTAAAGATTCACTTATACTCATATTATATGGAATTAATTTGGAGATGTTATTGCACTCTGTAGTAGAGAAACCCATAACTCTACAAACATCTTTTATGACAAGTTTAGATTGCATTGATCCAAATGTAATAATTTGAGCACATTTATCTTCCCCATATTTATTGCGCACATACTGTATAACTCGTTCTCTACCTAGATCTCCAAAATCTATATCTAGATCTGGCATAGAATGTCTATTAGGATTCAGAAATCTTTCAAATAATAAATTATATTTTAATGGACATACATTTGTTATATTTAAACTATACGCTACAATAGAACCTGCTCCTGATCCTCTACCTGGTCCTACTGGGATTTGATTTTTTTTAGCATATTGAATAAAATCAGATACTATTAAAAAATAAGATGAAAACCCCATTTGATCAATAATTTTTAATTCATAATTCAGTCTATCTTTATGCTGTGTAGTTAATGTCCTACCATACTTAGCTTTTAATCCTTGATTGCATAATGTAGTAAGATATACTAAAGGAGAGGTATAATTACCTGGAGTAATAAAATTTGGTAATAGTAATTTTCTTT
>JAISIG010000010.1 GCA_031262135.1 Endomicrobium sp. | reverse complement strand
GGAAAAATTATACCTTTTGAAGTAAAGAAAGGAGATAAAATTTTATTTGGTAAATATTCTGGAACTGAAGTTAAAATTGATGATATAGATTATCTCATTATGTCACAAGATGATATCTTAGGGATAATTGAATAGGAAGTTGTTATTTATTTTAACTATTAAAGAAAGGAGTTATGAGTTATGGCAAAACAATTAATTTATAATGATGAAGCTCGTAAAGCTATAAAATCCGGAGTAGATAAACTAGCTAATGCAGTAAAGGTTACACTTGGCCCAAAAGGCAGATATGTTGTATTAGATAAAAAATTTGGATCTCCTACTGTAACAAATGATGGAGTTACTATTGCAAAAGAAATAGATCTTGAGGACCCATTTGAAAACATGGGTGCACAACTTGTAAAAGAAGTTGCATCAAAAACAAACGATGTGGCTGGAGATGGAACCACTACAGCTACTATTTTAGCACAATCAATAATCAATGAAGGTCTTAAAAATATTACAGCTGGAGCTAATGCTAATCACATTAAAAAAGGAATAGAAAAAGCTGTAACTGCAGTAGTTAAGGAAATTAAGACTATTGCTAAACAAGTAAACAATAAGGAAGAAATAGCTCAGATAGCATCTATTTCTGCAAGTAATAAGGAAATAGGGGCTTTGATAGCAGATGCTATGGAAAAAGTTGGAAAAGATGGAGTGATTACAGTTGAGGAAGGTAAAACTTCTGAGACTACACTTGATGTTGTAGAAGGGATGCAATTTGATAGAGGCTATTGTTCTCCATATTTTGTTACTGATAATGATAGAATGCAAGGAGTGTTAGAAGATCCATATATAATAATTACAGATAAAAAAATTAGCTCGATGCAAGAAATACTCCCACTATTGGAAAAAATAGTTCAGGCTGGAAAAGCATTTATGATTATAGCAGAAGAAGTAGAAGGAGAAGCTTTAGCTACTTTAGTGCTTAATAAAATTAGAGGAACTCTAAAAGTTATAGCTGTTAAAGCGCCTGGATTTGGGGATAGAAGAAAAGAAATGTTACAAGATATAGCTGTTCTTACAGGAGGCACAGTTATTACAGAAGAAGCCGGATTAAAACTTGACAAATCTACATTAGATCTATTAGGAAAAGCTAAAAGAGTTGTTGTAGATAAAGAAAATACTACAATAGTATCAGGACTAGGAAACAAATCTGACATAGACTCTAGAATTTCTCAAATAAGAAGACAAATTGATGAGACAAAATCAGATTATGATAAAGAAAAATTACAAGAACGTCTTGCAAAACTAGTAGGTGGTGTAGCAGTTGTTAATGTTGGAGCTGCCACAGAATCAGAAATGAAAACAAAAAAATTTAAAGTTGAAGATGCTCTTAACGCTACAAGAGCTGGAGTGGAAGAAGGTATAGTCTCTGGTGGAGGAGTAGCATTACTAAAAGCGCAATCTGTGTTGAATACAGTATATGCAGAAGATGGAGATGAGAAAACAGGCATTGACATTGTGTATAAAGCTTTAGAAGGCCCTATAAGAATGATAGTAGAAAATGCTGGTCTAGAACCTTCTATTATAGTTGATAAAATAAAAAATTCCCAGGAAATTTCTTTTGGATATAATGCAGATAACAATGAATATGTTGATATGATCAAAGCTGGAATTGTAGATCCTGCTAAAGTTACTAGAACAGCGTTAGAAAATGCAGCATCTATAGCTAGCTTAATACTTACAACTGAAACATTAGTTACAGATATTCCTGAAAAATCATCTAAACTTCCTATGGGTGGGAATGGAGCAGGAATGCCTCAAATGCCTGAGTATTAATGAAATAAAATAAAAGGTTAGAAGTAGAATATAAAAAAAACAACAAGAAAAGTTTTTCTTGTTGTTTTTTTTTATCTTATCTTTATTATTTAAATATTATTCCTGTTTCTATGCCCCAAAAAAGCATATCTAAATGAGACATGGGTATTTTAATGTTTCTTGAAAAAGATTGCATTTTGTTCTCTATTATGAAATATATATTTTTTGTTATAAGTAGTGGAACACTATCTATAACATTAAAATATTTCAAATTTTTTAGTATGTGTCTATCTAAAATAGCCAAGTTATCTCCCAGCCCTATATTTCTTAAAAAATGACTTGCCTCTTTGTATCCTATTCCTTTAACATTATTTACTAACCATTCTCTTAGTTTATATATATTATAAAAATGTTGTAGCTGAGATCTAACATTTAATGTTTCATTTAAGGTAAAAAATTTTTTGGCTTGTATAATATATTTCGCTTTTCTATTTTTAAAACGAATATGTTTTATACTATTCAGAATATTCATAATAGTTATATTATTTATTCTATCATGTAGCAACTTGGTAGCCTCCCAGCATAGTTTAGCTTTACTTTGTGGAGTTAATATGCAAAAAATGAGTTCACTAAAGAGTTCTGTGTCTGTAGAATATTTCCATATTTGGTGAAAATATTGATTTTTCTGGTTAAAAATATGATAATTTTGCAACCAAAGTTTTTTTAAGCAACCAACACTTTGTGGTTTTTTGTATCTATAAATTTTAAAAAATTTTTGTTGTATAAAATTATAATTTTTCATTGAAACCTTATTAGTAAATTGGTACAATATTAGTTCTAATGGCAAAGCTTGATATCATTAAATACGGAAATTCAATACTAAGAACTAAACCAAAAGATATATCATTATCAGATATAAGTTATAATAGAAAGACCATACAAACAATAGCATATAATATGATAGATACTATGAAATTAGCTGCTGGGATAGGAATTGCAGCTCCACAAGTTGGAATATTACTAAATTTATGCATTGTTGTAAATCCTAATGATCATTTTAAGCAAATTATTATGATTAACCCAAAAATTATTTTTAAATCTAACAATCTTAATAGTGCTGAAGAAGGATGTTTATCAATTCCTGGAATATATGAAGTTATACACAGACACAATAAAATATCTTGCAAATATATTGATATCAATAGTTGTAATGAAAATATTATGGATGCTACGGGGTTATTTGCTAGAATTATTCAGCATGAGGTAGATCATCTTAATTCGATATTATTTATAGATTATTTAACAACATATAAACAACTTTATATTAAAAAAAAACTGCATAAACAAGTTTGACATATAATAATGAAAATATTATTTTTCGGAAGTTCTTCAATAGCAAAGAGTTTTCTTGTAAGATTATATAAAAAACATCATAAGATTTTTATAATTACTATTCCTGATAAAAATTATATTTATAACAATGAGCAAAATTTAGTTAAGATTTATGCACAAAGGCATAATATTGATTTTATACAGCCAGACACGTTTCTACACAAATGGGTTTTCGAGAAAATAAATGAATATAAAGCAGATGTTGGGATAGTTATAAATTATGGAAAAGTTATATTACGGACAATTTTTGAACTTCCAAAATATAAAACTTTTAATATACATTTTTCATTATTACCTAAATATAGAGGGGCAGCTCCTGTCCAACATGCTCTATGCAATGGAGAGAATGAAACTGGGATAACAGCTTTTTACATTGATCAAAATATAGATACTGGAAATATAATAATGCAGAAGAAGCTTATGATAACTCATAATGATAATGCAAAAACCCTAATGCAAAAATTAATACCTCTAGGCATATCTGTTATGGAAAGTATTATTCATGAATTACATATAAATCACATCATAATACAAAAAACATGTCAAAAGGGAATAGTAAGCCTTGCACCACGTATAAAAAAGAGTGATGGATTAATTTTATGGAATACTGATGCAATAACAATATATAATAAGTTTAGGGGATTTTACCTTTGGCCAGGAGTATATTCTAAAATATCAACAGGGAAATTACATGGAAAAAAAATCAAATTTTTAGATATGGAAATTTGTGACCATTGTTCTGTTAATCATGATTATGGTATTATAGAATCGGTAAAAAAATGTAAAGGATTTGTAGTTTCATGTAAACTAGGGAAGATTTTAATAACTAAAATTCAACTTGAGGGAAAAACAATTACAGATGCTTGGAGTTTTTTACAAGGAAGACAATTAACCTTGGGAGATAAGTTTTCATTGTAATTTCTAAATAAACAATAAAGGATATCATAATGATACTTGAAGTTAATGAAGCAAATTTTTTTTCTACTTTAGATGATACTATTAAGAATGAACAGTTAGTATTAATAGATTTCTGGGCACCATGGTGTACTCCATGTAAAAAGTTTTCTAAAATACTTGATGAGATTAATATTGATTTAGATCACAAAATTGTTATATTCAAAGTAAATACAGACATAAATGTTTCTTTAGCAAGAAGTTATAATGTTTTGTCAATTCCATGCTTAATATTATTACATAATAAACAAGTAGTGAAACGTGTAGTAGGATGTTTATCTAAAAGTGAAATACGACAAATTATAGATACCTATATACTTTAAAGGAATACACAATAATGACATATGATGTTATAATTATAGGAGGAGGACCTGCAGGTTTAGCTGCTGCTATTTCTACTTCTAAACATAATTTAAAAACATTGCTTATAGAAAAATATATTTGTGGAGGAAAATTATTAGATATTCAATTCTTAAATGATTATCCTGGATTTTATAGGGGAATACATGGAGAAAAACTTGCCATGTATTTTGATAAACATGCTAGATCGTTTGGAACCCAGGTAATATATGATGAAGTTATTAGGATTAATAATTCCAATAAACATATTAAAACTCTTACCACAAAAAAATCATTATATCAAGGTAAAATTATAATCATTGCTACAGGTATGAGTACAAAAAAATTAAATATTGTTGGAGAAAAACAATTTCAAGGTAAGGGAGTATCATTTTGTGCCCTTTGCGATGCAAAATTTTACCAAGATAAAAAAGTTATATTAGTGGGTAATAGCAAAGTAGCTATTAAAGAAGCTATCTATTTATCACAATTTGCACACGATATTATTATTATTAACAAAAATAATAAATTAAATATAGAGGAAGAATTATTAGATTATCTTTTATCATTGAAAAACATTCACATGTTAAATAATTCAATGCTGCAATCAATTCATGGAAGAGATTATGTTGAACAAGTTGGAATCTATGACTTATATACTAAAAAAACCAAACTTTTAGATGTAAATGGAGTATTTATTTCTATAGGAAATCAACCAAATACTTATTTTGTTCCTAGTCTAATATTAGATCCAAAACTACATATACTTACAAACAATAGTATGAGTACTAGTATTAAAGGAATTTTTGCATGTGGTGATGTTAGAAGTAATAATTTAAAACAAGTTATCATAGCTACTTCTGAAGGAACTCAAGCTGCTATAAGTTCACGATTATTTCTTAAAAATATACTTTGATTTAATGAAGTTTTTCTATGTTTATAAAACATAAACAATTATTTCTTATCATAGATGGTAATGCATATGTATATAGAGCATACTATGCACTAAAATATTTCCCTAAGAACAATAATAAAAGTCTTAATGCTGTTTATGGTTTTATACAATTTTTGTTTAAGATAAAAAAAATATTTCAACCTGATTATATCCTAGTGTGTTTTGATTATCCAGCAAGATATTTTAGACATGAAATTTTTCTAGATTATAAACAAAATAGAAAACCATTAGAGATCGATATTATTGAGCAAATGACAATAATCAGAGAAGAATGCCTTAATGCATTAAACATCCAATATTTAGAGATAAAGGGTTACGAAGCTGATGATTTAATAGCTACCATTGTTACTAAAAATAGTTTATTTAATAATCTAGATAGTATTATTGTATCAGGTGATAAAGATGTTTTACAATTAATTGATCAAAAGATACGTGTTTGGGATGATAGTAAGAAGATTATGTATTCTAATAAAGAAGTACAACTAAAATATGGAGTTAGTCCAACACAATTAATTGATGTTTTTGCATTGACTGGGGATATTGTTGACAATATCCCAGGAATCAAAGGAATAGGATTAAAAACTGCTGTGAAATTGGTAAATACTTTCGGCACTATTGAAACTATTTTTAGAAATATGAGCACAATTAAAGGTAACTTAAATAAACTGCTACATTTAGGAAAAAGGGAAGCAAAATTGAGTAAAAGTTTGATTAAGTTATATACTGCTGTTCCATTAAATTTTAAACTTAATGATTATAAAACTCATGACTTAAATGTGAATAAAGCATATACTTTTTTTCAAAAATATAAATTTAACAGTTTTATACAAAAATATTGTAATTAATATGATAATTGGATTAACAGGTAGCATCGCCGGTGGAAAAACAACTAGCGCGAAATTTTTAAAACAACTTGGAATGTATACTATAGATGCAGATAAAATTGCACATGATTTAACGAATCTGGATTCACCTGTTTTATATGAAGTATTACGTGTATTTGGAACAGATATTTTGTAT
The DNA here is from genome assembly GCA_031262135.1 of Endomicrobium sp. Taxonomy (GTDB): domain Bacteria; phylum Elusimicrobiota; class Endomicrobiia; order Endomicrobiales; family Endomicrobiaceae; genus Endomicrobiellum. The sequence continues at coordinate 12,959 of JAISIG010000010.1, read as the reverse complement.
GAAAATGGAACATTAAATAGAAAAAAACTTGCTTATATTATTTTTTCAGATAATTACATGAAGTTAAAACTTGAAAAAATACTTCACAAACATATTGTATTCAATATTGAAAGAAAGATTAGATGTAATATAAATAAATATAAAAATATATTACTTGATGTCCCATTGCTATTCGAAACAGGATTACATAACATATGTGATTTGACTATTGTAATATACACTTCATATCAGTATCAAATCAAACGTCTTATGTGTAGAGACAATTTAAGCTATGAACAAATAAACAAAAGAATTATAAACCAATTTCCTATAACGTCAAAGATGCAACTTGCTGATGTCATAGTGAATAATCTTGGGTCCAAAAAAGATTTAAAAAAAAAAATGAAAAGATTATATAAATTATTTAACTCTTAAAAAATGTCTTTTGGTATTCAATAAAATCCAGTCAAAAAAAAGGATGTCTCAAAAATTCAAAGGATATAAATAAATTAATTAATAATTCTTAATTGATATATAAGTTATTCCTTTGTAATTATCTTATGGAGGAAATATGGATGTATCTATTTTATCAAAACGTACAATGTCAGAACTTATAGAAATTGCTAGAAAACTTAAAATGGATGATTCCATTAGAGGATTACGCAAACAAGATCTTATAGCAAAGATTTTTGAAACTCAAGCTAAACTAAATAAACTAGTTTATGATGAAGGAGTTTTAGAAATTTTACCAGATGGATTTGGATTTTTACGTTCCACGGATTATAATTATCTTCCAGGGCCAGATGATATATATATATCTCCCTCGCAAATAAAAAAATTTATCCTTAGGAAAGGAGACACTGTTGCTGGTTTTGTAAGGCCTCCTCAGACTCAACAAGAGCGTTATTTTGCATTATTACAAGTCAAATCTGTCAATGGACAGGAAGATTTGGAAAATATTCGTAAACGGGCTTTGTTTGATAATTTAACACCATTATATCCAAATAAAAAAATTATACTTGAAACTAAACGTGAAGAAATATCTACTAGGATTATAGACATGTTTGTTCCTATTGGTAAAGGCCAACGAGTTTTAATCAATGCAGCTCCAAGAACTGGAAAAACAATTTTATTACAAAAAATAGCTAATGCAATAACTAAAAACAATCCAGATATTATCTTGATTGTTTTACTAATAGATGAACGCCCAGAGGAAGTAACAGATATGCAACGATCTGTAAAAGGAGAAGTTGTATTCTCAACATTTGATGAACCATCTGATAGACATATACAAGTTGCAGAAATGGTTATAGAAAAAGCTAAAAGGATGGTTGAGAATAAAAAAGATGTTGTAATCCTATTAGATTCAATTACCAGGCTTGCTAGGGCGTATAATATATCTATTCCATCAAGTGGTAGGGTGTTATCTGGAGGATTAGATTCAAATGCATTACAAAGGCCTAAACGTTTTTTTGGAGCAGCACGTAACATAGAAGAAGGCGGTAGTTTAACTGTAATAGGGACAGCATTGGTTGAAACAGGTAGTAGAATGGATGATGTAATTTTTGAGGAATTTAAAGGCACAGGGAACTGTGAAATTTATTTAGATAGAAAACTTGCTGATAGAAGAATTTTCCCTTCTATTGATCTTTTACGTTCAGGAACTAGAAAGGAAGAACTTCTTCTGAGCAATGATGAGAAAAATAAAATGTGGATTTTTCGTAAATTTATGACATCAATGAATTCAATAGAAATTATGGAGGAGTTATGTAAAAGATTACGCCACTCTAAATCTAACAAAGATTTTTTTAAACAAATGGAATTATCAAGTATGGAAATTTTATAATTAATAATTTGACTAATTATTATAGATTTCACATAATGTCACAAAAGAGGAGGGTAAATATACGCAATGAAAATTGGGATTCATCCAAAATATGTTAAATGTTTTATTTCTTGTGCATGTGGATATAATTTTGAGACTAGATCTACTAAAGGTGTTATTAAACTTGAAATATGTTCTCATTGTCATCCATTTTTCTCTGGTAAAAATAAACTTATTGACACAGCAGGAAGAATTGAAAAATACCAAAAACGACTTGAAAAAAAGTTAAATATTACTAAATAACATTATATAAAAAGAAAGATTCTGTATGTTTATATTTTTTAAAAAATTACAAGAATTAAATTTTGAATTTGAAACAATAAAAGATAAGTTAAATACATTAGTTTATTCAGAAGATCTACATTATAAAGAATTGACAAAAAAATATTTATATTTAAATCAATTTGCTGAAAAATATATTCAATATTGTAATTTGATGCGTGATAAAGACAATACAGATAAATTGAGAATATCAGATGAGAAAGACATAAGAGATTTAGCATGTATTGAATATGAAGATATTATAAAAAAGCAAGTTACACTAGAACATGAGATTAGTAAGTTATTTAATGAAAAAGATACAAAAGAAAAAAAAACTATTATAGTGGAAATTAGAGCTGGAACTGGAGGTGTAGAAGCTAGTTTATTTGTATCTGATTTATATAGAATGTATGTTAGGTTTATTGATCGAAATCAATGGAAATATGAAGTATTAACTTCATCACATAATATGTTTAGTGGATATAAAGAAATTATTTTTGAAGCAAGTGGGAATAATATATGGAATGCATTTAAATTTGAAAAAGGGGTTCATAGAGTACAAAGAATTCCATCTACAGAAACTACTGGAAGAGTACATACATCAACTGCTACAGTGGCTGTATTACAGGAAGTACAAGAAAATGAAATTGATCTTAAATTGAACGAGTTACGTATTGATACTTATAGAGCATCAGGAGCAGGCGGACAACACGTAAATAAAACTGATTCAGCAATAAGGATTACACATTTACCTACAGGGCTTGTAGTGACATGTCAGGATGAACGTAGTCAGCAAAAAAACAAATCTAAAGCTCTAAAAATTCTACTTTCTAAACTTTACGAGAAACAAAATATTGATTCAGAGAAACAACTTTCGCATGCAAGAAAAGAACAAATAGGATCAGGGAATCGATCAGAAAAAATAAGAACGTATAATTTTGCACAAAATAGAGTTACAGATCATAGACTAGGATTTTCTATATATGGTATTAACGATATACTTAATGGAAATTTATTTAAACTGATTAATAAATTAAACAAATAAATAAATCAATGATGTTTAATTGTAAAAATATCTCTTATATATTAAGAAAAGCTAGCAAAATATTACAAAATGTTAGTGGCTCTGTTGAAAATGCACAGTCTGATGCTAGGATTTTATTGGAAAATGTACTGAACATTTCTAGTTCACAATTAATATTAAGCTCAATAGAAAACAAACAACTTAATCATAAACAAATCAAAAAATATGAAAAATATATACTAAGACGTTTGAAAAATGAGCCTGTTGCTTATATAATAGGCTATGTAAAGTTTATGGGATTAGAGTTTAAAGTAAATAATCATGTTCTAATTCCAAGATATGAAACTGAGATATTAGTTGAGGAAGCATTAAAACTGGATAATAACAAAAGTTCAATTTTAGATTTATGTACTGGCTCTGGTTGTATAGCTATAAGTTTAGCCAAGTTAAGTAATGTAAAGACAATAATAGCTTCTGATATTAGCTATAAAGCAATAGCAATAGCTAAACAGAATGCATCTCTTAATAGTGTACTTAATAGAATTACTTTCATTGTAAGTGATCTTTTTACTACTATAGAGGAGCATGAATTTGATATGATTGTATCTAATCCTCCATATATTACACAGTCTGAATACAATATTGTGAAATATAATTTAAAATATGAACCTAAAAATGCTTTAGTTGCATCTGACAATGGATTATTGTTTTATAAATACATAGCTAAATATTCAAAGTATTATTTAAATTCTAACTCTTTTATCTTAGTTGAATTGAATTCAAACAATGTTAAATATATTAAGGAAATTTTTTTGGCACAAAATGCATATAAAAATATTGAAATTATTAATGATTATGCAAAATTGCCAAGGATCTTAAAGGCTCAAAAAAAAGGATAAGATGGATAAAATAATTATCAATGGTGGTATAAAATTACATGGAGAGGTTTGTATATCAGGAGCCAAAAATGCTGCTTTACCTATTCTCTTCTCTAGTTTATTAACAGATGATACTGTATTAATACAAAATGTACCAACATTAGTTGACATAGATATAGCAATTGCTTTTTTAAAATTTATAGGTAAAAAAGTAATTAGAAAAAGAGACAGTGTGATCATTTCTTTTTCTAGTAGTAAATATAATTATACACAACCTTATGAATTAGTTAGTAAAATGCGTGCAAGTATTTTAATTATGGGGCCTTTATTAGCAAGAGTAAAAAAAGTTAATATTTATCTTCCAGGAGGTTGTGATATAGGAGCTAGACCAATAGATATGCACCTAAAAGCATTTGAAACATTAGGAGCAGATGTTTCAATTAGTAGAAACTTTATAAAAGCATATGTTAAAAGAGAAATGAAAGGAACAACAATCAATTTTAGGGTGCCTAGTGTTGGAGCTACTGAAAATGTATTACTTGCAGCAACACTGTCGAATGGAATTACTACTATTATCAATGCAGCCTTTGAACCAGAAGTAATAGATTTGATTAATATACTAAATAAGATGGGTGCTAAAATACTAACTTTTAGTCCACATACAATTGTGGTACAAGGAGTATCTAAGCTTCATGGAGTTACGCATTGTATCATCCCTGATAGAGTTGAAGCTGCAACTTATATGATTGCTGCTGCGATAACAAAAGGAGATATAGTGTTAAAACAAGTGAATCCTTCACATCTTTATATTGTAAAAAAAAAATTACAAAATAGTGGATTGTTTATAAAGGAAGATCATAATACAATATATGCTAAATGGGTTAGGGCATTAACTCCACAAAATATTTCAACAAGTTTTTACCCTGGGTTCCCTACTGATATTCAAGCTCAATGGATGACGTTAATGTGCTTAATTAAGGGAACGTCATATATCAAAGAGAATGTTTTCGAAAATAGATTTTTGCATGTTAACGAATTAAAAAAATTTGGTGCTCATATTACAATCAATGATAAAATCGTTAGTATACAAGGAGTAAAGAACTTTATTGGTGCATCTGTAATAGTTTCAGATTTAAGGGCAGGAGCAGCTTTAATTCTTGCAGGGTTAGCGGCTAGAGGTAGAACTATACTATCAAGTATACATCATTTAGATAGAGGGTACGATTCATTTGAATATAAACTTAGTAACTTACATGCAAAAATACTTAGAGTGCACGAATAAAAAATAATGGTTAATGGCGACAGTAGGATTTGAACCTACGACCAAAGGCTTATGAGTCCTCTGCTCTACCTCTGAGCTATGCCGCCTTATAAGATACAATACAATATAATATTATAATAAATTATAATAGATTCTGCATTCTATTATAGTATTTACATATTTGTAGTATAGGACATATTAGATGATTTTTATTTCGTGCTTTACATATAGTTTTACCTAGATTTTGTATTAAAAATGAAAAATTATTCCAATATTTTTTAGGAATAATTGCCATTAAATCTTTTTCAACAATAATAGGATTCTGATGTTTTGTGAAATCCAATATGTTTGCAATTCTGACCACATGAGTATCTACAGCGATCCCTTCGTAAATTTTAAAACATTTATTTAGAATAATATTAGCTGTTTTTCTACCAATTCCTGGTAGACTAAGTAACTCCTTGAAAGTATAAGGAATATGCCCATCAAATCTTGTTGTGATTAATTTAGCAGTAGATATAATATATTTTGTTTTTTTTGTAAATAATCCTGCAGATTGAATACATTTGATAAATTCGTAGGTATTAGCATTAGCATAATCTTCTATTGTTTTATATCTTTTAAAAAGAATTTTAGTTATTTGATTTACCCTTTTATCAGAACATTGAGCAGATATAATTGTGGCTACAATTAATTCAAATGGATTAGAATAATTTAATGGGAAATTAACTTCCTTGAAATACAGATTTAATGTTATCATGATATCTTTAATATATTGTTGTGTTATTGACATTTATTATATTTGACTTGCTAAATTTAAAATTATAAACTAAGTTCTATAACAAAGAATTATATAAAATTCAAAAGAGATAATAACATTGATGCATGATGGTGTACTGTATGTAGTTCCTACTCCTATCGGTAACCTTGAAGATATTACTTTGCGTTCGTTAAGGATTTTAAAAGGCTGTAATACTATAGCATGTGAAAATGTTAGACATAGTTTAAAGTTATTATCATATTTTAATATATCTAAGACTTTAATACATTATTGTTCTTATAATGAACAACGTCAATCTAATAATATTATTAAAAAATTACATAATGGGAAAGATATTGCTCTTATATCTAATGCAGGTACACCTGGAATTTCAGATCCAGGATATACTTTGCTAAAAAAAATGATTATGAATAACATGAAATTTGAAGTACTACCTGGAGCAACTGCTTTTATTCCAGCCTTAATAGGGTCTGGGTTACCATTACACAGTTTTATTTTTTGTGGATTCTTAAAAAGAAAAAAAAGCAAAATAAAAGCTGAGCTATACAAACTTCAACCATTGAGAAAAACAATCATTTTTTATGAATCTTCACATAGAATACTTAACACTATTTTAATATGTAAAGAAATTTTTGGAGATACTGCACAAATATGTGTTGCCAGAGAATTAACAAAACAATTTGAAGAATTTATAAGACGAACAATTACTCAAGTATTCAATATTATTAAAAATAAAAATCATTTATTTGGAGAATTTGTTATTATTTTATCGAAACATATTTCTTTAATAGAAAAAAAATGAGGGTATAATGAATGATTAGAGTTGGTATTGTTGGAATTACAGGATATACAGGAGAAGAACTTTTACGTATTACTAGCAAACATCCTAATGTTATTATTACTGGGTTATATGCTAGAAAATCATTTGTTGGCCAATCAATCAAAAACATATATCCATATTTTGATCACCTCAATTTAATAGTTGAACAATTTGATTCTAATAAAATTATAAAAAAAAGTGATGTAATTTTTTTAGCTCTACCTCATGCTGTTGCATTTGATCTTGTTCCTAAATTTATTGATGCTGGAGTGAAAGTTATAGATTTATCTGCTGATTTTAGGTTACATAATGTTGATATATATGAAACATGGTATAAAGTTACGCATCCATCCAAAGAATATATTAGTAAAGCAATCTATGGTTTATCTGAAATATATTCAAAAGATATTAAAAAAGCTAATCTAATAGCTAATCCAGGATGTTATCCTACATCTGTTATTCTTGGATGTGCTCCAGCTATAATCAATAATATTGTTAACTTAGATGATATACTTATAGATGCAAAAAGTGGGATCTCTGGAGCTGGAAGAAAAAATGCAAAAGAATTTTTTCAGACAGAATATCCAAATTTTAAAGCTTATAAAATAGCTGGTAGACATAGACATATACCTGAGATAGAACAGGAATTATCGATACTATCTAATAAAACTAATATAATTATTAATTTTACTCCCCATATTATTCCAATAGAACGTGGGATGTTTTCTACTATTTATCTAAAATTAAAACATAATATTAAAAAAAATATTATTATCGATTATTATAAAAATTTTTATTTCAATAGTTCTTTTGTTCATATCAAGGATGATGTGTTACCGTGTACTAAAAATGTTGTAAATACTAATCTATGTGAAATAGGATTAGATATAGATTACAGAACAAATAGACTTATTATAGTATCTGTTATAGATAATTTATTAAAGGGAGCAGCTGGGCAAGCAGTACAAAATATGAATATTATGTTTAATTTACAAGAAACAACTGGATTATTATAAATAAATTTATTCTTGGAGGAAGTTTCTGTGTTACCAATAGGATTTAAAGTTGGTGGAGGATACGTTGGAATATCAAAAAATATGGATATGAAAAAATATGATCTAGCATTGTTTCTTTCTGAAAAGCCTGCTTCTGCTGCTGGGGTATTCACAAAAAATTTAGTTAAAGCTGCCCCTGTAAACATAAGTATTACAAGGTTACAAAAAAAAAGTAGTCTGTTTTATGGTATAGTAGCTAATTCTGGTTGCGCTAATGCATGTACAGGTCATCAGGGAAATGTTGATGCTGAATACATATGTACATCCGTAGAGAACTCATTAAATTTACAAAAAGGGACTATCTTATGTGCTTCTACTGGGATTATAGGAAAACCTATTAATATAAATGATAAATTCCTACCAAAAAATATTAATTATATTATTAATAATAGTATGGGGACATCAGCAAAAAATGAAGATGATGCAATCCTTGGAATAATGACAACAGATACTTTTATTAAAAAAGTTAGTAAGCAAATTTTTTTTGATAATAAAAAAGTGACTATCTGGGGATGTGTAAAGGGAGCAGGAATGATTCATCCTAATTTGTCATCTTCGAAACATGCTACAATGCTTGCATTCATACTAACTGACATTCAAGTTGATAATAAGGTTTTACAAAAAATTTTGGAAAATTCTTTAGAAGACTCATTTCATAGTATATCCATTGATGGAGATACATCTACAAATGATTCTATTATTGTTTTAGCCAATGGAATGAGCGATGTCACTGTATCATCTAACAGGGATCTATATAAATTTGCAGAAGCTTTTAATGAAATTATGATAGAGCTAGCTAAATTAGTAGTTAAAGACGGAGAAGGAGCAACAAAATTTATTGAGATTGAGATTAAAAATCTTAAAACAAAGAATGATGCAAAAAAAATTGCATCTACTATAGCAACTTCTCCTTTAGTTAAAACTGCACTCTTTGGCTCTGATTTAAATTGGGGTCGAATTATAGCAGCTATTGGAAGATCTGGTGTCAGTTTCAATTTAAATAAAATAGATCTTTATATTGCAAATATTAAAATATTAAATAATGGTGAAGTAATAAAATTTCCAATTAAAACTGTAAAAGAAAGCCTATGTAGAAAAACTATTAAATTAATCATTGATTTTAACGATGGGGATAAAAGTACTAAGTATTATACGTGTGATTTATCATATAATTATGTTAAAATCAATAGTGAGTATAATTAAAGTTATATTATGATAGTTTCATCTAATGAAAAATATGTTTATACAGTGACAGCAAATATTATATTTAATGGAGGAGTAGCTATCATCCCTACGGATACAGTATATGGCTTTGCTGTTAATGCGTTTAATTTACAAGCACAACGTAGAATATATAGTATAAAAAAAAGAGATCATAGTAAACCTCTTATTTTAATGTCACATAGTATTCATAACATGAAAATTTTTGTGCAGTTTTCTATTGAAGCAATACGTTTAGCAAAAAAATTTTGGCCTGGACAATTGACATTAATCTTGCCAACAACAGCATTAGGAAAAATTTTATCTGGAGGAAGAGATAATTTAGGAGTGCGTATTCCAAACAATAACTTTATATTACATTTATTAAAAGCAATAAATATTCCTATATTTACAACATCTGCAAATATTTCACATTCCCACAGTGCAAAATTTCAATCTGAAGTATTTAAATTTGAAAAATTAGTAGATATTATTATTGACGGTGGAAAATGTGTATTCGCTCAAGAATCAACTATTCTTGATGCAGTCCACTTTCCTTATACAATAGTACGTCATGGTTGTTTGAAGATTACTGAGATATTGAAATATATTCTATAGGAGATTATGTTATAAATAAAATGAATAATTTAAAAGAGAAAGATTATAAAGTTTACAGTACAGTAATGAACGAATTACAACGACAAGAAAAGACTATCGAACTTATAGCTTCTGAAAATATCACCTCCAAAGCTGTTATGGAGGCACAAGGATCATGTTTAACAAATAAATATGCTGAAGGTTATCCTGGTAAAAGATATTATGGTGGGTGTGAATTTGTTGATATTATAGAAGATTTAGCAATTTCACGAGCAAAAAAACTTTTTAAATGCAGTTATGCCAATGTACAACCACATTCTGGAGCACAGGCTAATTTCGCTGTACAACTTGCGCTTTTATCTCCAGGAGATATTATTATGGGTTTAAGTTTAGATCATGGAGGCCATTTAACACACGGTAGTCCTTACAATGTTTCAGGAAAATGGTTTCATGTTGTTTCTTATGGAGTTGATAAAATAACAGGATTAATAGATTATGATATGCTTGAACAACTTGCTTTAAAATGTAAACCCAAAATGATAATTAGTGGTGGTAGTGCTTATTCTAGAATTTGGGATTGGAAAAGAATTGGAATCATCGCTAAGAAAATTAGTGCTTATCATATGGCCGATATCGCACACTATGCTGGTTTAATAGCAGCTGATTTGTATCCTTCTCCGATAGAATACGCAGACATCGTAACTACAACAACTCATAAAACACTTCGTGGCCCTAGAGGTGGGTTAATTTTAACAAATAACAAAGATATTGCAAAAAAAATAAATTCGGCTGTTTTTCCAGGAGAACAAGGTGGCCCTTTAATGCATGTTATAGCAGCGAAAAGTGTTGCTTTAGGAGAAGCTATTCTGCCTGATTTTAAATTATATCAAGAACAAGTTTTGATAAATTCAAAAACACTTGCAGAAACACTTAGATCTGAAGGGTTGCAAATAGTATCTGGTGGGACAGATTCACATATGTTTTTAGTAGATTTACGTTCTATTAATGTTAAAGGGAAAGAAGCTCAAGATACTTTGGAAGCAGCAGGCATTACTCTTAATAAAAATACTATTCCTTATGACCCAGAAAAAGCAACTATATCGTCTGGTATTAGAATTGGAACTGCAGCAGTAACTACAAGAGGGATGAAGCAACAAGAGATGGTAAAAATTGCAAAGGCAATAATCACTGTACTAAAACATATTAAAGATACTAATATTATTAATGCAGTAAAAAATGATATGATGGAATTGTGCAAAAAGTTTCCATTGTACTATAGATAAAAAATATAAATAAAATTAATAAAATTTATTTATATTTCTTTCTTTTAGACATTTGATAATTTAATATTCCCAGTGAGTTTTTTTGCTTCTTCTGTCATTATATTTTGAGCTTGATTGTGTGCTTCGCAGAAAGCTTCTAATATCTGCTTTTCTAGTTCATGTTTATTAGGTTCAGTTAATAAATTATTATCTAATATATTAAAGCTTAAAAACTCACTTTTGCCATTAACTTGAATTTGTACGCCTTTATGATTTAAAGTGATTGTTTTTTTTCTTAATTTTTTATCTATATCTTTAATTTTACTTCTCATTGAAAAAGCTTCTTTAGCCATTTTAAATAATTCCATTTTTTTCCCTTTTTTTTTTGATTTATTTAATTTGATGACTTTTTTGAAATCTTGTATATAAGTTTGTAAATTCACTGATAAAGTAAATAATAATATCATAAATATTTATTGTTTGTTTGATAACTCTTTTCAAAGATATTGCAGTAGCTAATAGTTCCTCAGGAAGATCGTTATTAACATTGATACCTATCCCAGCAACAGCCCATTTAATTTCCTTTGTTGTTTCTTCAATTTCCATTTCTATCATGCTACCAGCAATTTTTTTACCATAAATTAGAACATCATTAGGCCACTTCATTTCACAATCTAAATGGTATATTTTTTCAAGTATATTTTTAATTGCGATACTTAATAAAATTAATAAGTCTTTAGTATCCCTAGGATTAATTTTTGGTTTTAGTAATATTGAGAACCATGCTCCACCAATACTAGAACTCCAAGTATTTCCATTACGACCATACCCCATAGTTTGTTGTTCAGCAACAACAACCAATCCTTCTTTGTATCCACTATTCGCAAAATTTTTAAGAATAATTTGAGTTGATTTAGTTTTTTTATAATATTTAATAACATTAAATATTCCAATGTTACATGTAGTTGTTATAACATTTTTCATATTTTATTATATTACTTCTAAGGTAAAGTCAGTTTTATAATGAGAAGTATTAGTTAGCATCCCAATAGAAAGTCTATCTATATCAAATTGTGCAATGTGATGTACATTATCTAAATTAATTCCACCTGAAACTTCTATTTCTGGACTATATGTAACTGTAGAATGTTGTCTTATTATGCTAATAATATTTTCTAGCTGCTTTAATGTCATATTATCAAGCATAATAATGTCGGCTTTTACATTCAAGGCTAACATAACATCTTGATAATTTTCACATTCAATTTCTATCATTATGTTGTTATACTTCTTTCTACATTGATTAATTTTTCCATTTAAATTCTTTATTAATTTTAAATGATTATCTTTGATAAGAATCATATCTGCAAGATTCATTCTATGATTCACACCTCCTCCACATCTTACTGCATACTTAGCTAAATTTCTATAGCCTGGAAGAGTTTTTCTTGTATCATATATTTTAATCTTAGGGTTTATTTTTTTTACAAGATTAACAAATTTATTTGTTAATGTAGCAATATTAGACATATACTGTAAAATATTTAAAGCTATCCTTTCTACAGATAGAATTTTAACAGACCCTCTTATCTGTAAAATTTTAGTTCTTTCTTTTATTATACTTCCTTCATTGACATATAATATAATTTCACAATTTTTATCTATTATTTTTAGTATCTGTATAAAAGCGTTTATTCCACAGATCATCCCAGATGTATTTGATATTAACATAGCATTTATATATATATTACTAGCAAGAAACTCTTGAGTCGTAATATCATTGAATGCTCTATCTTCATCCAAGGCTAGTTCTATTATATTAAACATACTATTTTAGTATATCAAATAGTAAATAAAACTACAAATAATATTGTATGTTACAATATTATTTGATATACTTAAAAAGGTAATAGAGGGATAATGAAGAATAAGAGTAGAAAAGTAGTATTTATAACA
>JAISIG010000002.1 GCA_031262135.1 Endomicrobium sp. | reverse complement strand
ACAGTTATAGAAAATATTTTACTTCCAGTATGGAGTAATAGAAATATAAAGATTCTTTTAGCTAAAAAACTTTTAAATAACGTTGGGTTATTACATAAACAAGATTTCTTTCCAAATGAGTTATCTGGTGGTGAACAACAAAGAGTAGCTATAGTAAGAGCCTTGATCAAAAAACCAAAAATAATTTTTGCAGATGAACCAACATCCAATTTAGATTATAAAACTAGAGCAGAAATAGAGTATTTATTATTTTACCTGTGTAAAAATATAACTATTGTACTTGTTACTCATAATACTAGTCATTTAAATATGTTCAACAAAATAATTAAAATGAATGCTGGAAGTATAATTTAATTGTAAACTATATAAATACCAAAAATATATCTGGAGAAAAAATTCATGAAAGTATATATAAATAGTAAATTTGTTGATGAACAAGAAGCCAAAATTTCAATCTTCAATTATGGATTTCTTTATGGATATGGTGTTTACGAAAATATACGAGTTTATAATGGTAGGATATTTAGACTAAAAGAACATCTAGTAAGATTATTAATTTCAGCAAAAAATATTAATTTAATAATAAATATCACACAAAGACAACTAGAACAGGCTATTATTGATACTTTATTAATAAATAATCTTGATAATGCTATTATTAAAATAATACTAACAGTGAAATGTCATCCTAATTCTATAAATAAAAGCTTGCAGTCTGAATACGAAGCTACGACACTTATTATTATAGCTACAGAAGAAAATAATAGTATATGTTGTCTAAAACAAGAACTAAACGGTATAAATGTAATTTCTTATTTCTGTAGTATTGGACGATATGAATTTTTAATTCCTAATACGAAATCAATAAGTTATTTAAATAATATACTTGCTAAAATGGAAGCTGATAAACATAACGCAAAGGATGCTATCTTGTTAAATCATGAAGGCAATATAATTGGATGTAGTTCAAGTAATATATTTATAGTTAAAGATGAAATAATATACACTCCGTCCAGCTTTAATGGAGCTTTAAATGGAATAACAAGAGAAACAGTTATAGAACTTGCACGAAATAAATTAAAGTTTGTTGTACAAGAATCAAAATTAAATATATACAATATTTATAATGCAGATGAATGTTTCTGTACTAGCACTACTAATGAAATAATCCCCATTGTAAACGTAGACTTAAGAGATATTTTATATGGGAAACCAGGGGAAATAACAGTAAAAATTATAAAAGAATTTACAAATTTGGTTATGTCTACAGGGACTCCTATTAGATAAAATTATATTGTAAGGAGTAATGAATAACTTATGAAAGACAAAAATGACTTTATTGATTCATTTGATATTGATAAAAGACTTGCAAGAGTAGATATTATAAGTTCGATAGCTCATGTAAAAATGCTGGCTAAATCTAAAATTATTGATCAAAATGATAGTAATAAAATTATAATTGGCCTACGAACTATTTTGCATGATTTAATGAAGGGATGGCACTTACCTAAAGCTGAAGATGTGCATTATGCTATTGAACAGGAACTTATAAACAGAATAGGACCTGTGGGTGGAAAGATGCATACTGCACGTAGCAGAAACGATCAGGTAAGTACAGATTTAAGACTATACCTTAAAGATGAAAATAAACAACTTCAAAAGATAATAACTAGATTTCAAACAACTATTATGAATAAAGCTATAGAAAATATTGATATTATAATGCCAGGCTTTACTCATTTGCAACATGCTCAACCAATTCTAGCTTCTCACCATATACTTGCATATGCTTGGATGATGCAAAGAGATAAAGAACGTTTGATAGATTGTTATAAAAGAATCGATGTATTAACATTAGGAAGTGCAGCTTTAGCAGGGACATCATTTAAAATAAATAGATACTACACTGCTAAGTTATTACATTTTAACCATGTAAGTGAGAATTCTTTAGATTCAGTAAGTGATAGAGATTTTGTTATAGAACTAATTTTTTGCATAGTAATGATTGCTTTGCATCTAACACGTTTATGTGAAGAAATTATTCTATGGTTAAATCCTGAATTTCAATACATTACTATTAATATACGATTTACCTCTGGTTCATCTATAATGCCACAAAAACAAAACCCAGACTATGCTGAAATGATTAGAAGTAAATGTGGAAGAATGTTAGGTAATTTAATTTCGATGATTACAACAATGAAATCATTACCTCTTGCTTATAATAGAGACTTACAAGAGGATAAATTTTGTATTTTTGATTCATTAGATAATATAAAAACATCTCTTAAAATAATTAATGAAATCTTTTCAAGTATAAAATTCCTTAAAATTAATACTATAAAAAGCACAGAAAATGGATTTATTTTAGCAACAGAAATAGCAGATTATTTAGCAAGTCGTAATATCCCATTCAGACAAGCTCACAGCATAGTTACGGATATAGTTCAATATTGTAAACAATCATCTAAAAGTTTTAATGAATTATCATTAAATGAATATAAACGTTTTTCAAAAATCTTCCAAGAGGATATATTTACATATTTAAATATATACGAAACAGTTAATAGAAAAAAGTCTTTTGGTGGAACTTCTAAAAATTCTGTTCTGCAACAAATACACCTCCTTAAAAGGAAATTACAAGCAGAATAATAGATACTGTCATTGACTGTTTAGATATTAATTAAGTAGAATAAATATAGTATATTATAGCATAAAAATATATAAAATCTTTAAAAAGATAAATGAGATGCATTCTAATCTGTTAATCAAATTATGTGGATTTCCATTTACTAATACAGTGACAACTACTATTATAGTTGATATAATGGTCATTATATTGATTAGTGGAATAAAATATAAATTAAATATAATTCCAAATGCATTGCAAAACGTTTTTGAGTTAATTTTAATTTATTTTGAGGATATAATTTTTAAAATCACAAATTCTAAAAAACAAACTAGAGCTATATCTCCTTGGATTTTTTCTTTGTTTCTTTTTTTAGTAATTTCAAACTTGATTACGAAAATTCCTGGATTGGAATTACTTTCTATAGCAATAGCAGCAAGGTGCATTAAATGCTTTAAAGTATCTACAAGTGATCTTAATGTAACTTTTGCATTGTCATTAATAGCTATCATCCTAACACATTTCTTAAGTATTAAATATATTGGCTTAAGAAATTATTGTAAAAAATTCATTAATTTTAAATATTTCCCTATTTTATTTTTTGTAGGGATTTTGGAATTATTTAATGAAATTACAAAAATAATTTCCTTCGCTTTCCGTTTATACGGTAACATGATTGCTGGAGAGAAAATTTTAACTACTATGTATTCTATTTGTCCTTTTATAATTCCTATTCCATTTATATGTTTAGAGTTTATGATATCAATTATGCAATCATTAATTTTTGTAATTTTAACAATAGTATTTATGCATAATTTAACATATATTTAATAAAAATTAGAAGGAGGAATATTTATGAAAATGTTAATAGATCTTTCAGGTGGATTAATTATGGGAATAGGTAGTCTAGGGCCAGCATTAGCCATAGGGCTTATTGGATCAAAAGCCTTAGAAGCCATCGGACGCAATCCTGAATCATCAGATAAAATTATGATTAATATGCTTATGGCAATGTCATTTGCAGAAGCTATAGCAATTTATTCATTTATAACTGTTTTATTAAATTTACATATGTAGAAAAACCTACTTTATAAAAAAGGCTATAGGACAGAATGGGAATAATACAAAAATTTGGTTTTAATATAAAAATTTTTATCTTTCAATTAATAAATTTTTTTATTATGTATTTTTTTATTAAAAAAATTCTATATAATACATTACATAGAATTATTTATCAACGCAAACTGCAGATAAAAAAAACTATAAAAGATGCAGAACAAAGTAAAATTCTTATAATGAATGCCATTAAAGAAAAAGATAAAATTATACAAAAAGCACAAGCAGAAGCAACTGAATTGATCAATAAAACAAAAAACCATATCAATCAATTAAAACAAGAAGCTTTTATAACTATTAAGCAACAATCTAAAGAAATGATAGATAACGCTAAAAAAATATCTACTGAAGAATTAAATAAATCTAGAAAAGAAATTAAAAATATGTCATTAAGTATTGCTGAAATAATAACAAAAAAACTTTTATCTGATTTGCTAACTGTAGATGAAAACAATAAGTTGATAACACAAGCATTAAATAAAATTAGTATAGAATATGAGAAAAATACAAATTCATGACCTTGTTAAATCTATTGTAAAATACAATGGATTGTCATATAAAGAATTAAATTGGATTTATAGTAAATTTACAATCCAAGAATTAACACAATTGCAGATTTTATTAGATCGAGCAATACAAACTACAAAAGTATTAGTATTTTCCTCACATGATATATCTAAAAATAATAAATCAGGAATTAGAAAGATATATAATAAAAACAAAGTAGTTTTTTTACGTAATGATAAACAACTTGGAGGATTATATATAGAGTATAATTATTATATTTTTGATTATACTATTACAAATATATTAACAAATATTATCAAAATATTAAGAGAATATATTAATGATTAAACCAGAAGAAATAATACAAGAAATTGAAAATAAGTTAAATTTAATTAATAAGAAAAATCATGAATTGATTAGTTTTGGAATTGTTGAAAGTATAGGGGATGATATTATACAAGTTTCTGGGCTTTTAGGAGTTGGATACTATGAAAAAGTGATATTTGATGGAGGCTCTTTAGGTTTAGTTATTAATATTGATGAATATTTTGTATCTATTATTTTATTAAAGAAAATAAGAACTATCGTTTATGGGATGAAAGTAATATCAACTGGAGAAGTATTAAGTATAAATGTATCTGAAGTTTTATTAGGACGAGTCATAGATCCTTTGGGGGATCCAATAGATGGAAAAGGCTTAGATAAAACTAATATGCTTTTATATCCTATAGATAGATTAGCTCCTAATATTACTAAAAGAAGTTCTATTGATACTCCTCTGAAAACAGGTATAAAAGCTATTGATATAATGACTCCTATAGGAAGAGGGCAACGTGAACTTTTAATAGGAGACAGAGGCACAGGCAAAACAGCCATTGCAATAGATACTATAATTAATCAAAAACTAACAAATAAAAGCAACATAAATGATATTATATGTATATATTGTTCAATAGGACAAAAACAGTCTAGCTTAGCATCTATCTTTTCGAAACTGCAAAAATTTCAAGCTATGAAATATACTATCATTGTTGCTGCAACAGCATCATCCCCGGTATCAATGCAGTATATTGCTCCACTAGCTGCTTGTGCTATAGGAGAATATTTTATGGATAAAGGAGGAAATGCGTTAATAGTTTATGATGATTTAATTAAACATGCTTGGGCATACAGACAAATTTCATTGCTTATACGAAGACCATCCGGAAGAGAAGCATACCCAGGAGATGTTTTTTACCTTCATGCAAAATTATTAGAGCGCTCTGCTAAATTAGCAAAAAATGAAGGTGGTGGCTCATTAACAGCATTGCCTATTGTCGAAACACAAGAAAATGATTTATCTGCATATATTCCAACTAATATTATTTCCATTACAGATGGACAGATTTATTTAGAAGCAGATTTATTCAATGCTGGTATTAGACCTGCAATTAATGTAGGATTATCTGTATCCAGGATTGGTAGCACTGCACAAACAAAAGCAATGAAACAACTCTCTTCTCCTATTAGATTAGAGTTATCTCAATTTAGAGAATTACAATTATTTACTCAATTAGGAAGTGATTTAGATCAAAATACCTTAAGTATTCTTAATAAAGGAAAAAGAATTATAGAAATATTAAAACAACCTCAATATAAAACTTATGATGAAATTTCTGAGATTTTGTCAATTTTTTCTATTATATCTGGTTTATTGGATGACATAGATGTAACTATGATTTGCAAAGTTGAACAAGAACTTATAGATTTCTGTAAACAAGAATATACACAAATTATTGATAAATTATCATTTGCAAAAGAACTAGACAAAACATTACAATACGAATTAAAAGAGGCAATAATTTATTTTAAAAAAATAAATAATTATGGCACAAAATTTACAACAAATTAAAAAAAAAATTCAAGCAAC
>JAISIG010000034.1 GCA_031262135.1 Endomicrobium sp. | reverse complement strand
TTAGTGTGTAAAATCGGAGATTATGCAGAGATTGCAAGGTATTTCCCAAATAGAATTAATACTCAGATTATGGAAGTTCTTGATTCTGAAAATATAGCAATTGAGATTTATGAGAGAGGCTCCGGTTATACTCTTGCGTCTGGTACAGGTGCTTGTGCAGCAGCAGCAACTGCGGTTAAATTAGGACTTACTAATAAAAAGGTAGTTGTGCATATGCCAGGTGGTAAACTTCTAGTTGAGGTAGAAGATGATTTCAATGTATTCATGACTGGGGATGTATTCTATATTGCCAAGATGACACTTAGTAATGAATTTATTGAGAGATTAAGTGTTTTGTAGGGGGATTAAAAAAATAATAAAATAGATATAGTAGTATAAATAAAAATATAGTATTCTAGACACGCTTGTTTTCTATTCCTTGCACTCGCCTAGTAGGGAACGTCCTCTACGAAACGCGCTACGCTTGGACGGTCGACGGACGTCCCGGCATCGTGCAACGTCATTACGAAAACTACGCTATGGTCTTAGAATGCTATATTTTTATTTAAATACTATGTCTACTTTAAAGTATGAGTACGTGTCTTTTGAGTGAGTGGTATGATTGTAGTGGACTTTTTGTTGACATGAAGTTTAAGAATGTATATACTAATGATATACAAAGGAGGGATTTTTATGACTACGCAAGTAAAATTATGGGGAAATAGTAGTGCTATTAGATTATCTAAAGAAATTTTAAAGGAAGCGAAAATAGCACCTGATGAAATTTTAGATATAAAGGTAAAGGATGGAGATATAGTATTATCTAAAAAAATTAAACATAAAACCCTTGAGGAAAGGGCTATTCCATATGGTGGAAAGATAGGACCATATGAAGAATTTGATTGGGGAGAACCAATGGGAAGGGAGTTTTGGTAGAAAATGAATATTGACCAAGGTGATATTTTAAAAGTTGAGCAAATTGGAAGTCCTGTTTTAGTAGTTAGCAAGAATAGTTTTAATCAAAGCGAACAATCTCTTTGTTGCCCTATTGTAAAAAAAACATTTTCAGATCCCTTACATATTCCTATTTCTAGTAAAGAAATTGAAGGAGTTGTTCAGTGTGAGCAGATAAAAATAATAGATTTGAAGTATAGAGGTTGTAGCAAAATAGGGAGTTTGGATTTGGCAGATATTATGAATATAACAGATGCTATTCAGGGAATATTTGATTATTATTAAGATATATATTTAGATAGATATAGTAGTATAAATAAAAATATTTTATGAAAATGCAGTTTACTCCTTGAAAAGTGTAGTTTACGACATGAAATTTGACAAGTTATGGTTTTGGCAATATCCTAAGTTTAATATTTTAATTAAGCATTAAGCTTAGGAAAGGACGTTGAGGTGAAGAGGAGAGAAATATTTCTAGAAAAGCTATTAATGAAAATAGCTTTATTTGCATTTGCAGTTGTTTTTATATTTTCTATTAAATGATATAATGTAAATGCAGCAGACCCGCAGGTTGCCATATGGCACTTAGATACGAATACTAGTGCAAGATATACCACTAGGGTTATAGGTAACAGCGAAAATATAGGGTTGCATGCAATAAATACTACCATTAATTCGGCTACATGGTCTAGTAATAATAGTAATGTGGCAAGTGTTACAGGTGATAAAAATGGTGCAACAGTAAAGGCATTAAAAGAAGGAGCTGTTAAAATAACTGTAACGGCTAATACTTCTGATGGTTCAATTAAAGATGATTATATTTTTAATTCAGTTACTGATATATCTGATGTAGCTGCAGTTACTAATGGAAGTGCACAGCTTATGAGAGGGTGTACTTCGGATTCGTTATCTAGGGATACAGTTTCCGCGGGTTTTAAATTTACTATAACAGGTAAATGTGGAAGTTACTATTTTGGAAAGTTACCTCCAGATTATCAGAAACCTGATAATTTAGGTGATTATGTATTTATCTTAAAAAGCAAGTTAAATATACCTATCACAAAGATTTCTGTGGCAGCTAATAGTAATAGTTTGACAGTAGGAGCTAGCAATAAGTTAAAATATACATTTGAGCCGTCTATTGCAAATATGCATCAGTATGTAGATTGGTCAAGTGATAATACTAATGTGGCAACGGTAGATGCAAATGGTAATATAACAACTCATTTGCCAGGAACTGTAACATTTACAGGGAAGGTACATGGTACAAATATAAAAGCTACAAAAACACTGAATGCGACCTTGCCTACAACTAAAGTAACTTATACTTCAGTGCATTTTAAAGAATTATATTTAAAATGGAATAAGGTAAATGGTGCAACTGGTTACTATGTTTATAGATGTACTGGTAAAAATAAGTATTATAATCGTATAGGAGATGTAAAGTCTAAGAATATAATTGCATATACAGATGCAAAGGTTTCAGATGGAACATCTTATAAATATATTGTAAGACCATATGTTATTTATAAAGGTATAACGAGGATAGCAGCTTATAGTAATACTTTAAATTTAAAAGCAGATAAAATTGTTTTAAATGCAAAAACAAATAGTAAAATATCTCTTAAATGGGGTAAGATAGCAGGTGTAAGTGGTTATCAAGTTAGATATAGACTTGGTAAAGCTAAGAAATATCGTGATGCGAAGACATCTTTAAAATACTGGGCAGGTGGTTTTAAAACAGGAACATATTATAAGTGTTCTGTAAGGCCATATAAAAAGAATAAGGGAAAGAAAACAACATATTATAGTTGGAGTAAAGAGTTAAAAGTTGGAACATATGGAAAAACAAATGGATATTTTGCAGACCAAATAAAGTTTAATGAGGCTAAAAAGAGTAAACCCAAATGGCCAGGAGTAGCAATGACATACGCACCAGCTTCAACCAGTGCGATGAATAATTATAAAATAAAAGATTCTATTAATAATGGTACATTTAAATCACCAATAAAATATAACTATTCAACTAAAAATAAAACATTATACATTCATGTATACGTTAAGTTTTCTGGTGCAGGGGTAAATCAAAAATTTGAATATTACAATGCCAAGCATAGGAGCAATGGAAGTATTTATTACGTGAAGGATGTTAAACAATCCAAAAAATCTAAATATACATATAAAGCTTTAGCCAAAGCAGGAATAAAGAAGTATTGGACTTTACCTAAAGTTTATGGAAACAAAAATGACTTTGTAAAAGGAATAAAATTTTCAACAAAAGTTGTAATACATGAAACAAATGGAAAGCTAGACTATTTGAGTAAATATAATGGTCAATCATATATCCCAATAATTATAGGAGATATGTCTGTTAATGGTATGGCTAATGGCGACCCAAAGTTAGGATATTGGTCATTTGTTGATGGCTCTAACATAGGATTATATAAATGGAGAATAAATAGTAGAACATATGGAATGAGTTATTACTACTCTAATCCGGAATTAGTTATGCATCTTGCAACCCAATATCAAACTGTTGTAAAAAATAAAGGAAAATATTATTATTCTGCTGAAACGTTTAAAGATTATATTAGTATTGCTGGACATGAATTTGGACATTTATTTGGTTTGATGGATGCATATAATGACCCTAATACAGGAATGATAAGGGTTACAAGAGTTAGTGAAGTTGGTAAAATTGTAAAAAAGGATCCTGACCATAAAGAAGGAATATTGAATATAATGGTGAATCAAAGAAAGGCTTATGCAAACGGAAATGATATTGAAATGATATTACAGGCTCAAGGGATGGCTATCAATGATGAGCCATATTCGTATCAAGCTTATAAAACATTTACAGTGAAGAAATATGAAGATGGTAAATTATACTATTTGCGTTATCAAAAGTCAAAAGCAATTGCTCAATAATGTATTATAAAGAAAAATAAAATTAAAGAGAGGAAAATGTAGATATTTTTACATTAATATAAAAAGATGAGAAAATTTAAGATTTTATTGTTTGGTGTTTGTTTAAGCTTTTTATGTTCGTTCTTTTTTACTCCAAAATGTGAGGCAAGTAATGCTGATACTTTTTCATCAGCTGATAGTCAACAAGAGATAAGTAAAGAGAAAAAACAAGGATTGGGTGAGAGAGAGGACAATAAAAAACAACAGGAATTAGATGCCTTACAAAATCAAAATAAACTTGTAGATGATACAACTGAAGATAATGATGAGCAACAAGAAGAGGATAGTATATATTATTCTGTAACTTTTAAGTATCAAGGGAAAGTAATTGACATAAAACAAGTAAAAGAAGGAGAATTTGTTACTGCTCCTAATATTAATCTTAAAAAATATGAACATATAACGTGGGAGGATAGTAGCACAGGTGAGGTTTTTGATTTTTCAACACCTATTATGTCAGACAAATTGATAATTGGTTCTCGTGATATAATTGCACCGCCTGGCGAACCTGAAAGATTTTGGACATTACTTTTTGATTCCAATGGAGGAAGTGAAATTGCTGATTCACCATGGAAGTTGTCCTATAGTGATTTACCTTTGAACTTACCTAAGACTACTAGAGATGGATATATATTTTTAGGGTGGTATGATGTACATGGTGTAAAATGGGTTGATGGACCTGTTAAAAATCAGAAAAACACAGTGTTAATTGCACACTGGCAGAAAATTCAAATGAATTATGATGTTTCTCCTAAAACGGCAGATGGGAATAATATTATGCTTTATACTTTCATGCTTATTATAGGAGCGGTTGTTTGTGGAATTGTGAGAAAAAGAAATAAAGAATATTAAAGAGATAATATGTTGAAGGTATGCTGGTTTAGCATACCTTCAATTATTGGTTAAATATACAGTAAATGTTTGGACTTGATTTTTTGTTAGGAGGGGAATATAATATGCGAATTGGTATTTATTGGGAAAGGTAATAGAATTTAGGTGTGAATGTGGTCTATGTTTTTTTGGGCAGTATAAAGAAATTTTCCAATGCTGCATATTATGATAAGGTTTATCAGGGTTTACCTGATGTTAGAAAGAAGAAAGCGGATAGTCATAGACAAATAATGGATAAGGCTAGAAGCGTAGGTGTTTGGAGACTATTTGAAGAGGGAAAGAAAGCTCTTCATATAAAGGATGATGATGGACTTGTATATAATTTTTCTCATTCTGGTGAATATGCTCTTGTTGCTATTGCTAAACCATCTGAAATAGATGAAAAAAAGCTATTATTAGGTTGTGATCTTGAGGTTATTAGACCTGATATACCTGAAAAATCTGAAGATGAGAGTGACGACAAGGATTTAAATGAATTTATACCTTCTAATGTTATATTTGAAGATAAAGTAAAGGAAGATAAAAGAAAATATTTAAAGATGGCTAAACGTTTTTTTACTGCAAATGAAGTAGAAATTATGATGACACCTAGTGAGAGAAAAAAGCAAAAAGCTATGTTTTATAGATTTTGGACTTTGAAAGAAAGCTTTATGAAAGCCACGAAACAAGGTATGGCATTAGATATACAATCTTTTGAAATTGATTTTAAAGAAAAAGAGCATTGTTTTAAGTCACCCTATTTGAAAGTTCAACCTAAGGATTGGACAGATAAATTCTATTACAGAGAATTTAAAGTTGAAGATTTAGCTATAGCAATATGTGCAAATGTAGATTTAGAGGGAAAAAATTGCAAGTTTAAATATATAGAATTTTAAAAATGTGAAAAGTATTTATAATTTAAGGTATGTCTAGTTTAGGCATACCTTAAATAATGTCTAATCTATTATTAAGTATATAGAGTTTTACACTGTTATTTTATTATGATGGTAATAAAAATGATAGATGGAAGAGTATTTAGGATAAGTTTTTTATAAATCTATTTATTTTTCTGTTTTGATTGATGTCTTTAATGAAAATATGATTAAAGCCATGAAAAATATTAATTAATTGTTTATAAAGAAAAATAGAAAGAGCAAAGTTTCTTATTTAAGAAAAATTGCTCTTTTTTTGATGAATGAATGTGAAAAAAGAAAAAAATATCTAAAATCAATTAATGAAAAATTTATTTCGAATTCACAGTTAAGTAAAAATTATTAAAACAAAAACAAAATTTACACACCATTGTCTTGACAGTCAGCTCTTTTTGTGTAAAAATTGTAGCATAAATGAAGAAAATGTATGTTTAGATGATTAATCGAACAAAAAGCTTTTCTGAACGCATATTTCTTTAAATAAGATACCCGATAACCGATTAACCAAAAAACGATTTTGGGGAGGACGATTATATGATGAATAAAAAATACAACAAACAAAAAAAATTAGCGATTTTATTAGCATTATTATTAGTTTTATTTTCTCTTGGAACTATTCTTATTCGTGGAACATGGTCATTTTATAAGAAAACTGTAAGTGGTTCCTCTACAGCAACTGTAGCTAAATTCGATGCTGAAATTAATGATAAATCAATTAATGCAGAGAACAATACAGTTACTCTAAATGTTTTTAATACTATTAAAGATACAACAGATGGCAATAATGAAACAGATGTGGCAAACGGCAAAATTGCCCCTGGTACAATGGGTTCCTTTACTATTAAAGTAAAGAATACAGGCGATACAACTATTGATGTAAAAGCTTCACTTGCTGTAACTAATAATACTAATAATGTTCCTTTGGAATTTAAAACAAATGAAGATGGAAGTGATTGGATACCTTATGCTTCATTTGCAACAGCTGCAACTCCACTTAGTGTAGTGACTGGTCTTGATGTAGGCAGCTCACAGAATACATATACAGTATATTGGAGATGGGCTTTTAATGACGCATCAACAAATCATTATGATAATGATACTGCCATTGGAACAGCTGATACAATAGCTTCTCCACTTGCAACATTTACATTTGATGTAACACAAGTAGATTAATAATTTTGATTTATGGATTGTAAAAAAACGTTTCTTAAATGAGGATATGGTTTTTATAAGAAAACTAGCAACAAAACTTTAATTTAGTATTTTTAAGGAAACTAAGAAAAATATGTTTGATTAAACAGATATTTAGAATAGCAAATAACCCCCAAAGATTTTTTAAAACTTTGGGGGTGATAGAACTAAATAAAGAATGGTTTTTATAACCTATAAATAAGAGAGGAGGAGACCAATTAATATGAATAAAATTGTCAAGAAAATTTCTCCATTAATTGTAGCAATGACTTTTATATTTGCAAATATTAGTGGAATTACAAGTCTTGGAGCTCCTCAAACTCCAGCGGAAACAACTGGGATTAGTAATGTTTTAGGAAGTGTATTTGATGAACGAACTGGAAGAGATATTTGGACTGAAGATAGTCCTTTGGAGACACCAACTGTGATAACTATTTTCGGAAATGATGCAAATAATCTAGTTGAGCCGGGTTCTTCTGGCAAATATGGTTTCGTTGTTAAAGATGATAGTAATAAGGAGTTAAGATACAGTATTACATTTACAGATAAAGATAATCTTACCAGTATTCCAATTCAATACAGATTGTATTCAGAAAGTGAATTAAGTGAGGGTGCAACTGAAGTATCTGAAACTACTGTTCCATGGAAGAGCTATGATGAATTAAAGAATAGCGTAAATATAAGCGGAACCCTCCGAGATAGTGGAAGTAGAAGATATTACATTGAGTGGAGATGGCCTTATGCCGAAAGTGAAGTAAGTATTGTGCCTACAGGAAGTGATGATTTCACTAGAGATACAAACCTTGGTACAAGTACCGACACTATTTCCGGAACCTTACTTGTTCATGTAAATATGGAAATGGAAGAAGATGAAATTAATCTTCCCCAAAGTTCTGGTGAAGATGGAACAGGTGGCACTGTAACATCCGGCGGAACTGATGGAACAGGAAGAACCGGAGGTACTGGAAATACAGGTGGTAGTGACGGTACAGGTAATACCGGCAACAGTAGCATTGTTACTCAAGTTAGTAATTTCGTAAAAACAGGAGATAATGCTCAGATTATTCTTTTAGTTACCATGTGTCTCATAGCTATTTCAGTTGTAATTGCAAATATCCTATATTTTAGAAGGAAAAAAACTGATAAAGAATAGTTTTTAAAGTTATGTATTTGCAAAAATGGGAGATGAATACTATAAAGATAGGCAATTTGATAAAAAATAGTATTTATATTTACGTAGCTTGGAAATGATAAAATATTGTTAAATATAGATAGTTACTTTAGAGAATGGGGTGATTATTTGAAAGCAAATAAAAATAAATTAATAAAATACATACAATCTAATAAACCCCAGATATTGCTCATACTTGTATTAATATTTGCAATGATTTTTAGCTTTTTTAGATATACTAGCTTTTCTAGGTATGCAAAGAGGGTAAATAGTGCAAATAATCAAGTAGTTGTTGCAAAATTTGCACCAATTGATGCAGTTAACACTCCTGCCGAATGGTCAGATGCTGCAAATAAAACAGATACAACTCTTACAACATGGAATGGTAGTTCATTTAATACAAGTAAGTCTTATGGACTAAAACTTACTAATAATGGACATGTAAATGTAAGTGCTAAAATTGTATTTGATGATGCCGGAGATTTAACAGAACCAACGGTTTCTCCAAGTAACCCAGTGACTGTGGGTATAGGTGAAACCAAAGTTGTAACGGTAACTGTTCCTGCAGATTATGTTGATGAAAATTACAATCAAGTCAAATTCCATGTGGAATATACTCAAGTAGACTAAGAAAATCATATTGATTTTTCAATTTTTACAAGAGTATGTAGGAGATTGTTTTAAAAATTTGAATAAGCCCTATATGATAAAATAATTTATTTGGATAGATAATTCTCTGATATGGAATGTAATTTAATTTTACATGATTTGGTAGGAATTTGGTTTAAATAAGGTAGTGAGGCGATATTATGGGAAAAAGAAAAAAAGTGATAAATTTTATATTGATGGCTTTGGCTCTTGTTTCTCTTGCAGGAGCAAGTGTAGCTCCAACAATGTCATATTATAAAACAACCGGTCAAGTTTATACTGCATCTGTGGCTAAGCCTGATGATAGAATGATGTATATTTATAATCCTGCAGGTGGTTATTATAATGATAGTGATAATAAGATTAATAATACTTATGAGGTTATTTTACAACCAGGATATTATTATGTAAAAGCCTGGGGTGGTGATGGCGGTGGTCAGTCAATTTATATGGCTAATACATATCGCCCAGATGATCCTAATGTAGGTGGAACTGGTGGAGTTCAAGATGGTTGGATAAAGCTAGATACAGCAACACAGGTTATTATTGAAGTTGGACAAGCTGGTATGACACCGGAAAATAGAGGTTCAGGTAAGGTTAATTATTATAGTGTGAATGGAGATAAAATAGCAATAAGTTCTTCAAATGCCTCAGGTGGTTGGGGTGGGGCACTTGGTCATGGAGGTTCCGGAGGTTCCGCTACTGATGGAGCAATGCCTACTTCTAGTAATAAAGAAGATTGTGGTGGTAAAGGAGGCGGAGGCGGAGGTGCCTCTGGTATCTATAATGGAAATAAAAATAATATAAATCAATCCACTATTCTTCTTTCCGCCGGAGGCGGTGGAGGAGCTGGAGGATTACCTGGACAAGGTAATGGTTTACAGACTGATTTTCCAACACCTATAAAAAGTGCCATAACTTATTCTGCTTCAAACCACAGCGGTAATTACGATACTTCTGGTGGCATTGGAGAAGACGGCGAAGGAATGGTAACTTTAAACGGCGGTGGAGGTGCTGGCGGAGGTGGCGGAGGCTACCCTTACGGTGGTATAGCAGGAACTGTTTGTACCAATAATCTTACTGTTTATAGTGCATTGCAACAAGCCGGTGGCGGTGGCGAAAATGGATCATGTTCTATTAAAGGTAACGTAGATAAACCTACATCTTTAGTTACGCCAAGTATATCTAAACCCGCAGAAGCAGGGAATAGTGGAGCTGTAGTAATTGTTTATTATGGACCACTTAACTAAAATTAAAAATACGGTAAAGTAAAATCCTTTTCCTCAAATTGACCTCTAAAAGTTAGGACATTACTCTAGCTTTTAGGGGTTATTTTTGTGCCCAATACGTATTATTAGCTAAAGTGACAGCCCATTTTTTGAATTTTTAATGATTGATGTTAGTGTAAAAAAGGGGATTTTAAAATCACACCTCAAAAAAATGAAGATATGTCAAAATCTAAAGCGTGAATAAAGTGTGAAAATATTTAGGGTAACAATTGTAAAAATGTAACAAATAAATTAATAAAATTTAACTAATTGGTATTTATATTTTGTTTAAAAGTTGCAAAAATATCTAAATTAATTATTTTGATATTGTATATTATAAGAAATGAGAATAACATAAAAGAAGATTAAATGTTGGTATGATAATAACAACACAAAAAATAAGAGGGTAGTGGTAAAACGAAAGACGCTATTATTGATTGTACTCTTATTAGTAGTTGATATATTTGTTTTTTATCTATAAAGTCTTTTATATTGATAAATGTTGATGTATCCACATTTTTTAAAAGGATTAGTAATATTCCTGAATTAGAGGTTTTGTTGAGCATATCAAACTGGAAATTACATAAATTTACATAAAGATAAAATCTGATGAAAAAGAAGAAAATTGGGATTTTTTGACTTATGTAATGATATAACATAATAACCTATTGTAATGTAGTAATTGAGTTAATTATTTTGAAAAAATTATTGGAGTGCTGTAGGATTATTGTTAATTTTTGTTGAGACAATTGATTAATGCAGTATTTATTAATAGAAATATAATACGATAGAAAAGATTTAAGAATTGTTTATAGTTTGATGAAATGCTTTGGCTAAATTATGCAAATATTTTTTTAGGAGGAAAATAAAGTGAGTAAACAACAACAGATGCATTTTAAAGAAACAACACCAGAAAAAACCGTTGAGAAATTGAAAAGGATTCTTAAGAAACTTGATATTCCAATTGTGGAACAATGGCAAGAGGCAAGTTGTGTGGACACATATTCATTAAGAATAGAAATTGAAAATACAGATGTAGGGACAAATGGAAAAGGAATGACAAAAGAGTATGCATTAGCAAGTGCTTATGCAGAATTTTTTGAAAGATTTCAAAATGGTTTACTGTGCAATAGTATGAACTTAAATAAAGATTTGAGGCATAATTTTGAAATCGCTCCAGATGAAAAAATATTAACATCAGAGGAAATAGTTAGGGAAAATAATCCTTTGATTGAGTTCTATTTCAAAGATAGAGGAATGCAAGATGCTTCTGTAGCTGAAAAAGCAAAAGCATTTAATAAGGTAAATAGGGTTGAGTACATGCTGAATAATCGCGAAGATGGATATTTATGTTTGCCGTTTTATAATGTTAAAACAAATAAAGTCAATTATCTCCCAAAGATGTTATATCAAAAATATTATGGTAGTAATGGAATGGCGGCAGGAAATACATCAGAGGAGGCAATAGTACAGGGACTTTCGGAAATTTTTGAAAGGGTTGTACAAAAAAAATCTTTTATAGAAAAAACATGTTTTCCAGATGTTCCAGAATCATATATGAAAAAGTATCCATATATATATGAGATGTTTAAAAAACTTAAATCTTTGGAAGGATATGAAGTAATGATGAAGGATTGTTCATATGGAGGAAAATATCCTGTTGCAGCACTTATAATGTTACAAAAAAATTCAGGGAGATATGGACTAAAAATGGGGTGTCATCCTGATTTTGGTATTGCAATGGAAAGAACATTCACAGAGGCAGCTCAAGGTAATGATATTTTGGAATATGTTAATAGAAGTATTATTGACTTTGAAAATAAAGGCGTTGATGAAGAAGACAATATTGTAAATAGTTTTAAAATTGGTTTAGCTCAATATCCATATCAGATTTTTGGAAATAAATATGATTATAAATTCAAGGAAGTAAAAAATGTCGAGAATATGACTAACAAGGAAATAATGTTAGAATGGATACAAAAAATTCTAAATGATGGATATGATATTTTAATACGAGATGTTTCAAATTTTGATTTTCCTTCTTATCATATCATCATTCCAGGGCTTTCAGAGTTAAGAACAGTTACTGATGAAGAATTGAGAGCAGATAATACAAGGACATTTATTTCTGGATTTATTGCAAATCCAAGTAAAATAACAATTGATAAATGTCCATATATATTAGGGTGTTTGGGATATTATTCTAGAAGAATAATGGAATCAGGCATTACAACTTATCTGCCTAAATGTGATGTTTCAGATTACCCATATGAAAATATAGGGCTTGGGAATCTATATTTTGGTGCAATGTGTCATGTTATGTTAGGTGATTACATAGGAGCTAGTAAAAAAATAAATCTTTTGTTACAGGTTGCAGAAAAAAGGGGAATGCAGGGTGAAGACTATGATTTTCTGAAAGCAACAAAATTTTACTTATCGGCAAAGGCTGAATTAAAAGATGAAAAAGAAGTGAAAAATTATATGGAATTAATATTTACTAATGAAATGATTTCTAAAATATATTATATTTTTAAAAATAAAGGAGAAGTTTTTAAAAAGCAATATATCGATTTAGATATGGCTAGGAATAGAATGAAGGCACAGGATATAGTTGATCATGTTTTTTTTGTTCTAAAAGAAGGTAGGGTTAATAATCCTATTGAACAAATGTGCTTGAGTAATCTGTTTTAAACTGTATATTGGGTAGAAATACCTTAATATAAAATCGTTATGTGGAAAGGAGAATGGTATGAAGGACTTTAAGTTAGAAAAATGTGGTCTTTTGAATGCAGAAGAAATTGATACCTTTACTGTCTATGAAGATATGATGGTTGAACTTACATCTCCTGCATGGTCTACTGCCTTAAAAGTAGTTTTGAATTTATTGCCTGCTGCGGCGGTAGCATTGTAATGTAAGTATGCATCATTTAAGGTTGAAGTTAATTAGTTGAAAGGAGGTTAGAAATTATGGAAAAAAAAGATTTAGGATTAATGACAGACGAAGAGCTCAAAAAGGGAATGAGCTTTGATGTTACTGGAGAAGATCCAATGGATTTGACTGGTACTAACTGGAAAACTGGTGCTAAATATGCATTGGCTGCAGCTCCTGCCGCTACAGTTGCTTTACCAGTGGCTGCAGCAGGAGCAGTATAAAAAGATATTACTTGTACATTTGATTGGGGGATGATGAATTATAAGATTTGTCATCCCTTGGTGATTGTGCAAACTTGAGGTAAAAAAATATATGTGTAGTGACTACATGTGATTATGGTGAAAGAGTCATGTTGTATGACTTGATAATTGGAGTAAACATGAGAAGGGTTGATAATATTCAAGTTTTTAGAAGAAATCATTACTATTTATTGTTTGATAAAAAATCAAAAAAAAGTTTTACACTCGGTGAAAAAGAATATGTATTTTGGGAGTCATTAGATGGGAGGGACGTTAATGAAATTAAGTCTTCATATTCTGACTATGAGAAGCGAGAATTGATGAGTGTATTTAATAAAATTGGATTGTTAAATAATCATACAGGACATCGAAAAATAGAGGGGAGATATAAGAAAGCTATATGGTGCCCAGAATTTTTTTTGGATAAAAATATATGGATAACTAAAATATATTGGTGGATTATGATTGTAGGATTTGTAGCTATTATTCCAATTTTTTTCTTGTGTGATTATAATCAGATGAGAAGAATAATTACTGAATATGTCAGTGTGAAAACAGGAGTTGTAGGTGTGGTTTTTGTGATTATAGCATTATCTTTTCATGAATTATCTCATGCGTTGATTGCTAAAAAGAGTGGTGCAGTAGTGCCTGAGATAGGTATAATGATAAACTTTATTCTTCCGTGTGCTTATACTACAGTATGTGACTATGGAAACATTAAAACACTTGAAAAAAAAATATGGGTTGCATTGGC
This sequence comes from Endomicrobium sp., assembly GCA_031262135.1. GTDB lineage: Bacteria > Elusimicrobiota > Endomicrobiia > Endomicrobiales > Endomicrobiaceae > Endomicrobiellum. Next base: position 4,294 of record JAISIG010000034.1, on the reverse strand, counting down.
TGGAATTGGCGGAAACATTTTATTAATTGCAGTAGGAGGCTATATATTTTTGTTTGCAAATAATGAAAACATAAAATTTTTTTGTATAGAGTTTATTTTTGCCAATATTATACCTATTTTTGGAAATATTAATTTTTTTTATAGAGATGATGCATATGTAATTATAGAAAGTTTGCTAGGGATTAGAGGACTAAAGGAAAGAGCAAAAAAATATTTAATAACAAATCTTAAAAATTGTAAAACTCAAAAATATAAAGATGAAAATTATTTGACTAAACTTGTTTTGATAATATATGCAGTAGGTGCATATATTAATGAATTGCTATTCCCGTTTATAATACTTTTCTTGCTGCTATCAACTTATGTGAGAATATAACAAAATTATATTATAAAAAGTATTTATTGATAAATGAGGATGGATTATTATGAAAATAAATAGAATAATAGGATTTACTTGTGTCATAGATGTTTTTATTAGTATCATATATTTGATAAGATCAACATATATGATTTTGGGTATTGTAACATTAGTGACATTGATAGTTGATTTAAAATTTACTAAAAAGCTAGATAGTATTTTAGCAAATAGAATTGAGTTTGTTTCGGCAGTTTTAACTGGTACGATTTTTTTTGTGATTAGAACATTGTTTTTTATAAATACAAAACAGATACTGGTAAGCATAATGTCAATTGTTGTAGCTTTTTTTCTTATGAGTTTTTATGTTATTATAAGAATGATTTTATTTAATAAAATAAATTTTGTAGTAAATGTTCAATAATTGGAATAAAAACAACCGAGGCAAGTAATGATGGCATAATGCAAGTGACACTTGACAGATAAGTGAAATCATGGTAATCTTGTATCAAATATTTTTGAGGTTTAGGAGGAATAAAGATGAAAGATCGTATACTTAAGGAGAGTCTCGGAAATCAGGATGAAATGGAAATGTATCTATATACTAGATCATGGAAGCGAGTATTTGTGGTTGCTTGTATTGTTATGGCTTTGTTTTCTGCGGTAAGAGCTATTAGAGGTGAACAAATTTTTGATATGGGAGCAATTGCAACTAGTGGGATATGCGTTCATAATTATTTTATGTTTTTTAATTTTGATAAAGAAAAAAAATATCTGATTCCTGCAGTTATTTCAAATATAGTATTTGTGATTTGCACGATTGCGTTTGTGGTGAAATAATATGGAAAAAAATGTTTTTGTAAGAAATAGAATAAGAATGATAAGAGCGGAAAAAAGTATAACGCAAAACGAATTAGCAAAAGCTGTTGGAGTATCAAGACAGACAATATCGGCAATAGAAAATGAGGTTTTTAACCCATCGATTAAATTGGTTTTTTTGATTTGTTCAGAGTTAGACAAGTGTGTAGAAGAAGTTTTTTATGTAGAATAAGGAAAAGTACTGATTTCAGATTTTTGGCAAATATCGATTGGAGAAATAAATGGAAGATAAGATATTGGAAATAAAGGATTTAAAAAAAACTTATAGAAAAAGAGAGGTGTTACATAATACAAATTTTATTTTAAATACAGGAGAAATTTATGGTTTGATTGGACGAAATGGAGCAGGAAAAACGACATTTATGAAATTGATAACAGGTCTTATTAAGCCAACTTCAGGTAAGGTAATATTTCATAATTGCAGTACTAATGATATTGGACTATTGATAGAAAATCCGGGATTATACTTAAACTTATCAGCTTATGATAATATGAAAATAAAAGCTATTCTTGTAGAAACAAACAATAATGAAATTATAGAGTTATTAGAATTAGTCGGATTGAAAGAATGTAGGAAAATGAAAGTATCAAAGTTTTCATTGGGTATGAAACAGCGCTTGTCGATTGCTTTGGCATTGCTTGGTAATCCAAAGCTACTGTTATTAGATGAACCAGTTAATGGCTTGGATCCACAAGGTATATCTGAAATTCGTAATCTTATTATTCGAATAAACAAGGAAAGGAATATTACAATACTTATATCTAGTCATATATTGAGTGAGTTAGGTCTTGTTTGTAGTCGATTTGGGTTTATAGATAATGGAAATTTTTTTATGGAAATTTCGAGAGAAAAATTAGAATTAAATTGTTGCAAACAGATTATAGTTTTAAAAGATGAAAATATAGATAAATTAATAGAGTGTTTAAATAGAGCAAGAATGATGTATGAAATTGAAGAAAATGAAGTGAAAATTTATATAAAAGAAAACAATGAAATTAAAATAGTATCTTTGATAGATAAGCTCAGTTTAAATATAGTAAATACATTTGAAAAGAAATCACTGGAAGATTATTATTTTAAAATTACGGAAAGGAATTTAAGGCATAATGCGTAAGATTATATATAAAGATTTTTTTGTTACGTTTAAGAGTAGATTTTATTATGTTGTAGGTGTTTTTGTTTTTGGAGTTGCGTTATTGTCATTATATGGAATTTACCACACGTTGTTTGAAAATAATATAACTTCAAATTATGCAATATTTCAAATGGTTAATGCTAATAATAATGGGTTCTTTGATTATGCGGCGGAAATAATAAGTGGGAATTTTTTATCATTATTTGTTGCTATAAGTGTTCCTGTTATTATATGTGAAGCTTTTGGTAATGGATATATTAAAAATATATATAATTTTAGTGAACAAAAAAAGTATTATATAATTGGTAAACTTGTTTCAATTTTTAGCGTCATAGCTTTTTATGTTTTTATTACTTTGTTAGCAACTGGCATTTCTGGGATCGTGATGTTTAAATTTAAAGGTATTGGAAATGTTAAAAAATATATTGTTTTTGTACTATTACACATTTTGTGTAATGTTGCTTTTGGATGTGTAATTATGCTTATATCTGAATTATTCCGTAAGTTGTCGATATCAATGATAATTGGTGTTATTTATGTGGTGATGTTGTGTGATTTGTTGTATCAAACAATTAATTCAGTGGTGTTGCATTTAGTAAATGTCAAGTTTGATATTTCTGATTACACAGTGATGGGAAATATGACAAAATTGACAATGGATTCAGAAAAAGGGGATATTATTAGAACTGTTCTAATTTCTGTTGCCTTTATAGCTGTTTTTTCTGTTTTAACACATATTTTATTTTTAAGAAGAGATGTAAATTGTAATGAAAAATAACATAAAATTAGTAATAGGGTACTATGTAGGGTTTATTAGTTATTGGGTATTGGAATTTTATGTGTTTGATAGATATTATAATGAAAGATTAAGTGGGATTTTCTCTCATATTTACCTGTATTTTATTGTAGCACCCATTTTTATTTATTTTGTAAATGAGAATAATAAAAAGAATAATAAAAAGAACAGTAAAAAAAATAGAAAAAAACAGTCATTAAAAATCAATGCTTATATTAATATTCTAATTTTGCAAAGTGGATTAAGTGTAGTGGTATTGAAACTATTTAGTATATTTGATAGAGTGGCAAATTTAAATATTAATTTCACTTTCAATGGTGTGAATTTGTTTACGCTACTGCTAATTGCACCGTTGTTTGAAGAATTCCTTTATCGAAAAATTATACTAAATTCTCTAAAAATGGGAAAAATGCAGGCGATTATATGGAGTTCATTCTTATTTGCCAGTGTACATGTTGTTTCGCAAGGATTTAAACAAATGTTTTACACTATGGTATTGGGAGTGATTTGGGGATATTTAGCTACTAACGGCGTTGGAATGAAGAGCTTGGTTTTTTTTCACTCATTTTCGAATTTTTGGAGTTATATATTGCCAATAACATTATATAAGTATTGTGCATTTGGCGGAAAAGTATATAATGTTATTTCTGGTATAGTTGTTCCTATAATAGCTTTTATAGTAATGGGTTGTTTAGTTGATAAATTTAAGAATTTAAATGGAAAATGATGTAAGATTCAGGGATGAAGAAGTAATAGGAGCTGAACCTGAGAAGATTAGTTTTTTAGGTAGAAATTATGCTTTTATTGGAGTAAACAGTTGGTTTTGATATATTCAGCAAGTCAGATTCTTACATAGTGTATAAAAAGTTGTAATTAATTATCCCCCAATGGGGATTTTAACTTGACAGTTTATATGGCAAAGTAAAATATTTTTTTCTTAAACTGACCTCTAAAAGTTAGAGTATAAATCTAATGATTGGGGGTTAGTTTTTTGTGTGTAGTAATTTGCTGTAAATGGTAAAATAAAAATGTACATTTAGTGGAATATAAAAATGTACAATTCTTTAAAATATGTTATCTTATTTATGGAGGTAAATGACCATGAATAAGAGCATAATCAATCAGCTT
>JAISIG010000003.1 GCA_031262135.1 Endomicrobium sp. | reverse complement strand
TCATTTGGAAAGAAATCTTGTTTATGTAATAACCCAACGTTATTTAAAAGTTTTTTAGCTAAAAGAATCTTTATATTTCTATTACTCCATACTGGAAGTAAAATATTTTCTATAACTGTTAAATCGTATAGCAAATAATGTGATTGAAATATAAATCCAATATTATTTTTTCTGAAATTACATAAAAATTTATTATCTTGTGCAAAACAATTGATTCCATAAATATATACTGCTCCAGTAGTAGGGCGTTCCATTAAACCTAGAATATGTAATAGTGTACTTTTCCCTGCTCCAGAAGGTCCTATTATGGCAATTTTATGTTCTGTTAATTTAATTTCAAAACTGACATTTTTTAAGACTCTAACCGTATTATTTAAATCTGTTTTATTATAACTTTTAGTTAGTCTATCTACTTTCATTAAATATATATTATCCATTTTTAATAGCTTGCATTGGATCTAGTTTTGTAACATAATAAGCTGGGCATATACCAGTTATTGTTATAATCATTAAAGTACTTATGGTTATTGTTATTATATCAATAGGAATAATACAGATAGGTAATTTATTAGTAAGATAAATATCATATGGTAAATTAAAAATTTTTACATGTTTTAACAATAAACTTATTAGTATGCCTGTTAAAATGCCTATGAGTAATCCGATCGTGCCTAGAATTATACCTTCAAAGAAGAATATTTTTGCTATTGATAATCTAGAAAAGCCAAATGAGTACATTATACCAATATCCTTTGTTTTTTGAATACTTGATAAAATAATATTAGACATAATATTTAATGAAGCTATTAATATTATACATCCTACAATAATAATCATCATTATTTTTTCAATTGCAAGAGCAGAGAATAATTGCTTATTTGTTTCTATCCAAGTTGTAATAATATACATAGAAGATAATATTTTGTCTAAGTTTTGTTTAACTGTATTAGCTTTGGAGGCATTCTTAATATATATGTCAAATCCAGTAATTTCATGTTTCATCTCAAAAATGTTTTGAGCTGTTGCTAAATTGATTTCAACTAAAAATGAGTCTAAAGAATATATTCCAGAAGATTGTATATCTATAACATTAAAATAAAATATTTTCAATATATTATCATCTATTATGATGATTTTAACTATATCTCCAATTTTAACAGACAACCTCTTTGCAAGAGCACTTCCAATAATCATATCAGGAAGATCATTGTGTTGAACTGAAGAATTTAACTTAGATAAATTGTTAGATGCTCTTATTGTAATTAAGGACATATTTATTAGTTTAGAATCACTAATAAACACTTGCTTATAGATACATGGAACTACATTGATAACAGATTTATGTTGTTGTATTTTTTTTTTTACTATTTGATATTCATTAAATGAAGCACATGGTTTTGTAATATTAAGATGAGGTTGTTTTTCTAATATCTTATTATATAAATCTAATTTAAATCCGTTTAACACAGACAAACTAATAATTAATATTGATACACCTACAGTTACACTACAAACTGCCAAAAAAATAATAAGTTTTGATGCAAAACTCTTATTTCTACTATTGAGATATCTAGTTGCTATGAAAAATTCTACAGATAACATAAAAATTATTTATTCTGATTTTAATGTCGGAAAGAGTATAACATCTTTAATTGATTCTGTTTCTGTTAAAACCATAATCAGTCTATCAATTCCAATACCTAAACCTCCTGTAGGTGGCAGTCCTTGCTCTAAAGCACTAATAAAATCATTATCATATGAGGAAATTATTTGATCTTCACTATAACTCTTATTATTAACTTGTTCTGTAAAATTAGTTTTTTGTACTATAGGATCATTGAGTTCTGAATAAGCATTCCCTATCTCCAATTTGTTAATATAAATTTCAAATCTCTCTGCAAGTTTTAAATTAGTTTGCTTCTTTTTTGCAAGTGGAGAATATATTGCCGGATAATCAGTAATAAAAAAAGGGGATTGCAAATTTGGTAATATTTTTTCATCAAATATTTTCTCTAAAAGCTTTTTATTTGTCATATTACTTGATATATTCAGATTTAAATGACTAATCTGTTTTAACAGTTCTTGTTTGTTTTCTATATATGGCAATAAATATACACCTGTATATTGTTTGATTAAATCAAACATACAAGCTTCACGAAACACTAAATTTACATTAGAATTCACAGCCTTTGCTGCTGTTTTTATTAAGATTTCAGCTAGGTTCATCATATCCTTATAATTAGCATAGGCCTGGTAAATTTCTAACATTGTAAATTCAGGATTATGAGTTTTATCTATCCCTTCATTACGAAAGCTTTTACCAATTTCAAATATTTTATCTATCCCACCTATTATTACTCTCTTTAAAAATAACTCTGGAGAAATTCTAAGAAACAAGTCCTCATTTAAAGAATTATGATGTGTAATAAAAGGTTTTGCATTAGCACCTCCAGCAATAGATTGCAAAATAGGCGTTTCTACTTCAATAAAGCCTAATTCAATTAGTTTACTTCTTAATGCATTAATCAATATACTTCTTTTTATAAAAAGATGTTTTACATTTGAATTCATTATTAAATCTAAATGTCTTTTTCTATATCTAGTTTCTATATCTCTAAGTCCATGCCATTTCTCAGGTAAAGGAAGTAAGGATTTTGTTAATATACGCCATGTATTTACTAGTATACTGAATTCATTTGTTTTAGTTCTAAATGGAACTCCTAATATAGATACAATATCAGAAATATCAATTATACTTTTAAACAAATTATAATCTTGCATAATCGATTTATTTGCATATATTTGGATCTTAGAATAACCATCTTGTACATCAAGGAACATGGCTTTTCCCATATCACGTATTCTCATTATTCGCCCAAAAATTTCTACTTTTTTATTAACAACATCACCATGCTGTATATAATTAAATGAATTTTTTATTTCAAGGTTGTTTTTTTTGTTATTACATTCTGATGGATATGGATCAATTCCATTATCATTTAGTATTTTAATTTTATCAATTCTATTATAATTGAATTTGTTTTTATTATCTTTCATACTAGTTATATTTAAATTAATTTAATAAATTGTAACATTTTTTCTTATAGTTTACAAATATAAATGCATTAAGTAGTGTATTTTTTTTTCATCGAAAATGTTTTTACTTTAACTTTAACTTATTTATGAAAATATTTGACTATATTCTTTAATTCTTCATTTTGTATTATTAATGATATACTCATAAAAGTTATAAAGCTTAATATTATTGACAATATAACTGTTAAAATAAATGATGTATTCATTAATAACTTTATCTTTATTGTATACCATGCTATAAATCCAGAAATTATTGATGCAAATAATGATTTACTAGCAGAAATTATAATCTTGTATAATCCTAATTTTCCTATCTTTATTTTAAGATATAATATAAGGAAAATTAAATTCAAATATGATGAAATAGATGTTGATAATGCTAGGCCTTTTATACCCATAATATTTATTAAAAAATAGCATAATGCAATATGTAAGAGCATAGATATAATTGCTATTCTAATAGGAATTTTTGTGTCATGTAAAGAATAAAAGGCATTTGTAAGCAGTTTTGAGCCAGCAAAAGCAGGAATGCCTAATGCATAATAAAATAATGCTTGATTTGTCATAACAGATGCCATATTAGTAAAATTACCATGTTCAAATAATATTTTTATTAAGGGTAATCCAATAGACATTAATCCTATAGACGCAGGAAATAATGTAAAATTTGTCATCCTTAAAGTATAATTTAGAGAATCTTTGAATGTTTGTATATCTTTATCTAAAACTGCTTTTGACATTATTGGAAATAGTACATTAGCAAAAGAAATTCCGAAAATAGATAATGGAAGTTGCATAAGTCTAGCAGAATAATAAA
>JAISIG010000032.1 GCA_031262135.1 Endomicrobium sp. | reverse complement strand
TTAGCTGCTTTATCTAATTGAGAAAATGTTGTGCTAAGTTGAAGCTTGAGCAGGCTTATATTGTGTTCCTTGTTACTTACTAACTTTTCAATTTTTTTAATGGAAGTTTTTAATCTACTTTTTATAGCAACATTATGTTTATATCTTTTAATATTTTTTCTAGCTTCTTTTATAGCAGATTTATGTCTACCTGTTTTTAATTTTGACATTTATTTTTTTTATCTCCTAAATAAAATGATATAATTAATAGTATTCAGTTAACTAATATACCATAAAAAGCTTAACATATCAAAATTGTAAAAGAAAAAAAATGAGAAAAATAGCCATTTTTGGTGGATCTTTTGATCCAATTCATAAAGCTCATATAAATGTGGCTAAATTAGCATTACAATTATGCAACTTGAATAAAATAATCTTTGTTCTTTCTACTAGACCTCCACATAAAATAAAACAACATGCAAATATTTTAGATAGAATAAACATGTTAAATATTGCTATAGCAAAATTTAAAAAATTCGAATTAAGTCTATATGAAGCTAATCAAAATAAAACAGTATATTCTTATCAGACATTAGATTATTTTCAAAGACAGTATACTCATGACAAGATATATCTTATTGTTGGATCAGATTGTTTTTTAAATTTTCATTCTTGGAATAATATATCCCACATAAAGGAGTATTATAATTTAATAGTTATTAGTAGACCAGGATATCCATTATCCTATAGTGATAACAACAATTATATATTTCTTAATAAAACTATGTATAATATATCTTCGACTGCAATTAGACAAGCCATTAAACAAAGTAAGAATATAAAGGCAGTAATATCCTATTTAAACAAAGGCGTATATAACTATATATTAAAAAATAATTTATATAATATATTAAAATGAATATAATCAAACAAAAGATATTAGTATATTTAATAAAAAATTTGACTCATCAAAGATTACAACATTCTGTCCAGGTAGCTATATTGGCAGAAGATATAGCTTATAATTATGAAAAAATAGATCCAAATAAAGTTTATCTAGCTGCTATATTACATGACTGCGCTAAATGTATGTCTAATACGGACTTAATTAGTTTTGTAAATAGATATAATTTACAAATTTTTGATAAAGATATAATTATTAAACATTGCCCAAATTTATTACATTCATTTGTTGGAAGTAGTATTGCTAAAGTTAAGTTTCAAATACAAGACGAAGATATTTTAAATGCAATTCAATTCCACTCCCAAGGTAGAAAGGATATGAGTACTTGTGAAAAAATTATTTTTATTTCAGATTTCATTGCACATAAGAAAAATAAATTAGAAATTCTAAAATTAATAAATAGTGCAAAAGATAATTTAAACTTGACATTTATGAATGTTTTAATAAGTAAAATTAAGTATAATCTTCGAAGACATTTTTATTTGTCTAATCAAATTATAGACACTTGGAATTGGTATATACAAAATTAATCTATATTAAATTACATTTTTTTATCTTTGAATATATAACAATTTTATTGATTTATAATCATGGTTGTCTTTCAATTGATAGGCAATATCAGCTAAGATTTTAGCTGGTGTAGTATATAAGTATATAGGTAAAGAAGTACTCAATTTACCAAGTTCTTTATTTAAAATATCTTTATACACTGTAGTAATATCTCCTATAATAATTATTTTATTTTTATATATTTTCAATTCCTCTATGAGATTATTAATATTTAGAATTACTATATTGTTATTTCCTAATTCCTTCATATATACTTCATTTTTAAAAGCAGTTATAGCTACTATTATCTTAATTTTATTAACATAATTAAAAAATTTAGGTACGCAATTCTCTAAAATAGATAACGTATTAACTCCAATTATGGGCTTATGAAATATTTGAGAAAATGTTTTGATAATAGCCATTCCAATTCTCAATCCAGTAAAACTACCTGGCCCTATCGATACAGCAAATTTATCAATATCATTCAAATTACAGGCTGTATCTAGAAAAATTCTTTTAATTAATGTCATTATTAGATCTGAGCTTTTTCTACTAGTAGTATAGACAGAATATGATGCAAGATTATTACTATTTTCATTTAAAGCTATACTCAATGTTTGGCCAGAACTTTCTAAAGCTAAAATCTTCATTATATTTTCTCTATATGAAGGGTCCTACTATTCAAACCTTGAATATTGCTAAAATCATGGTGTATCCGTATTATCCAATTGCCGTAATGTGCAATACTTTTATCTGGCCATTCAATTAAAGCAATATTATTCCCATACAGATATTCTTCTAATTCTAGATAACAAATCTGCGTTGATGGTAATCTATAAAGATCTATATGAACTACTCTTATATTATTTTTTAACATATCATATTCATTTATAATAATAAAGCTAGCACTGTTAGCAAAGCCTTTATATCCAAAAGCGTTTAGTATCCCTTGTATAAATGTTGTTTTTCCACTTCCTAAGTCTCCATAGAACAAAACAACATCTCCCTTCTTTAACACTTTCGCAAAATGTTTTCCAAAATTTCTAGTTTCATTTGTAGTCATTGAAATAAAACTCTTATTTTTTAAAGTGTATATATCCTGAATATCAAATTGATTTTTCTTGTACCTCATAAAACATAGTATCCTTTTTGAATTATTAACTTACTTATTATATGAAATATTAGAAATTAATTTGTGTAAAAATGTCTTTGTATGCAGCCTTTTTTGAATAAAAATATAAGTTTATAATATCCTATGTATAACTAAATTTCATTTCTTTATTATCTTTTATCTTTTTTAGATAAAACCTTTAAATTTGATGAAACGTGAGTTATCGTCTAAATATGTTTTGTTCTTTTAGAATTTTTATCATACTTTTAATACTTTATATATAAAGTATTAGATCAATCTAAGTTTTTGCAGGTTTTGCCATTCAAGCATTATAATGGTTATATTCCTGTACTATTTTAATATTATATTATATATATATATATTATTTAAATATTAAAAGTATTTATAATACCTAATCCAATCCTATGAAGTTTCTTAAAATTTATCTATGATAAATAGCAGATATGTTACTTAAATTATAGTTTCAAATTGTTGTTCTACAAGTCTAACCCCATCCAATATCTAATTTTTAATAAGCATCTTGTATTATTAAAGCTTAATTATATAGAATTTTATTAGCATTATAACTAAACAAATATATCATCCACACCACAATTTGAACAACTGTATATTTAATCCCATATTTTCATATGTATTAATACAATACTTTCGTATCTATCCATAGCTATAATTTACTTTCTGTTATTCAAATTGTTAATATACTTTATATTATATAATAATAAAATACTATAACATTAGTTTATAAAAGATGAGACATAAAACGATAAAACAATATAAACATACTAT
>JAISIG010000042.1 GCA_031262135.1 Endomicrobium sp. | reverse complement strand
TTTAAATCAAATATATATGATGTGTCATCCAGAAGTATTATTGTGTATTTATAAAACAGTAGAGGATGTTTTATCTTACATTAAAAATAAACATATATCTTCGCTGGTTATAGGTCCAGGCTTGGAGGTTTCCAAATCGAATAAAGAATTTATTAAGACAATTCTCTTTTCAAGTCAGCTTCCGGTTATTCTTGATGCTTCAGGAATTACTTGTTTTAATAATGACATTAACATATTATCAAAAAATATAAATTCAAAGTTAATATTAACTCCTCATTTGGGTGAATTTGCTAGATTGTTAAATATTAATATAAATGAAATCAAACATTTAACTCAAAAAAGGGATATACTAAATAGTTTAGTTAAACATACTAATATTACATTTGTTTTAAAAGGCTATAATACAATTGTAGCTAATAAAAATAATTTTTATGTAAATAATACTGGTACACCAGCAATGGCTACTGCTGGAAGTGGAGATGTTCTTTCTGGAATTATAGCTACATTTATTAGTATAAGAGATATTGATATTTTTGAAGCAATAAGATTTGCAGTTTTCGTACATGGACTTGCAGGCGAATATACAGAATATAAACATGGACCAGTAGGTATTATGGCTAGTGATATAGCAAATAATGTTCGTTTTATTATCAAACAATTAATGTATAATAAAAAATTAGTTTATAGAATACATATCAATATAAAAAAGCAATATTTTTTATAAAGTATTCTATTGAATTCAATAAATACAATAAAATTAATAAACAGGAGCGGAAAAATTTATGGATTTAGCAACAGTATTATATTTAACAGCAAATACTTTATGTTTTTGTGCTATTTTCCCACAAATTATTAAAATGATTAAGACAAGATCAACAAAAGATTTATCCTTAACTATGTTGGTAATGTATGTTATATCTAATACATTATTACTAATCTACGGTTTTTTAAGTAATAGCATTAGTATGGCAATGAGTAACTTAGGATTATTAACATTGACTTTATTGGAGATGTACCTTAAATTTAAATACGATCATTATAAAAAATAAGCTTAGTTTTTCCAAAGTTGACTTTTGCCGGTGTAGCTTAATAGGTAGAGCGATTGCTTCGTAAGCAATAAGGAAGAGGTTCAAATCCTCTCATCGGCTTTTTAGTTTTTTTGAAGGAAAAAAACTTCATCCACAAAATAAAGCGCTGCTAGCTCAATTTGGTAGAGCAAACGACTCTTAATCGTTAGGTTATAGGTTCAAGTCCTATGCAGCGTAGAAATACCTTAATGCGGATGTGGCGAAATAGGAAAACGCATATGGCTTAGGACCATATACTAAATATATACATTAGTTTGAGGGTTCAAGTCCCTCCATCCGCAAAAATAGTCTTTGATTTTTGATTTTTTGCATAAATCAATGATAAGTTAATTTTTTTAATTCAAAAAAAGTCAAAATAAAAAAAAACTAAAAATCTTTTGAATAGTTATTTCAATTATTTTGTTAGTGTTGAATTAATGTTTATGATTTATAATAAAATTATAAGGATATAATAAAATGTCTGTACTCATTCCAACAGTAATAGAAAAGTGGAGTCAAGGTGCCGCTGTAACATACGATTTGTATTCTAGATTGCTTAAGGATAGAATTATTTTTGTTGGTGGTAGCTATGACGGAAGTATTAATATTGACGTTGCTAATTCTTTGATAGCACAATTACTATATTTAGATTCTGAAAATAATCAAACAATTTACATATATATAAATTCTCCAGGAGGAATGGTATACGCTGGACTTTCCGTTTATGACACCATGCTTTTTATTAAAAGTCCAATAAGTACAATATGCATGGGCATGGCAATGTCTTTTGGTGCTATATTATTGTTAGCTGGAACAAAAGGAAAAAGATTTGCTTTAAATCATTCTCGCATTATGATTCATCAACCTTTGATATACCAAAATGGATTGAATGGGACAGTTTCTGATATAAATATAGAAACAAAAGAACTTATTAAAATAAAAGATATTATTGCTAAAATAATTACTAAACATACAGGAAAACATTTATCGCAAGTTTTAAAAGATATAGAACGAAACTACTATATGTCTTCTCAAGAAGCAAAAGAATATAACATTATTGATGAAGTTATCTTAAGCTGAAAAAATAATAAGTATATTTGAGGATATAATATATAAATAAATGAATACACAGTACATACAAAAAGAAAACAAAACATCGTCTAGGCTATCACCTCAACAAATTAAACAATTCTTAGATGACTATATTATAGGACAAGATAAAGCTAAAAAAATACTATCTGTTGCTATTTACAATCACTATAAAAAGATCAATATGATAGATGATCCTTTAATTAATACTCACAAAGCAAATATTTTACTTATAGGGCCAACTGGGACTGGAAAAACTTTATTAGCAAAATCTATATCAAAAATTATTAACGTACCATTTGCTATGACAGATGCAACTACTTTAACTGAAGCAGGGTATGTTGGAGAAGATGTTGAAAATATTCTTCTCAGACTCTTGCAAAATGCTAATTTTAATATTCAAAATGCAGAGCAAGGAATTATATACATCGATGAAATAGATAAAATAGCTAAGAAATCTACGAATATATCAATAACAAGAGATGTGTCAGGAGAAGGAGTGCAACAAGCTTTATTAAAAATTATTGAGGGAACGATTGCAAATATACCTTTAAATGGTGGTAGAAAACATCCTCAACAAGAATGTATTCAAATGAATACTACAAATATTTTGTTTATTTTTGGTGGAGCTTTTGACAATATTAATCATATAGTAAATGAAAGATTGTATAAACAGAAACTTGGGTTTATAATGGAAAATAGTAATTGTCACTCTACCATTGGATCAACTATGGACAATATTGATAATATAGATTTAATTAAATTTGGATTAATTCCAGAATTTATAAGTAGAATTCCAATAATATCTATCTTAAATAAACTATCAAAAAATGATTTATT
>JAISIG010000012.1 GCA_031262135.1 Endomicrobium sp. | reverse complement strand
ATCATGTATACTAAAAGGCCTACGTAAAAAGTTTCCTGGAATGTTAAACATAAAGAATTGTCCTGGAGAACAATATTGAACAATATCATTTATTAGTATCTTTATTTTAAAATAATCATTCTTAATATTAACGTTTGAAATTATATTATAAGCGTTATCAAATCTATTTTGTTTACTATGCATAAATTATATATTGTGTACTATATTCCCAGATACTATAGTCATAACAACCTTTCCTTTAAATTTTCTTCCTATGAATGGAGAGTTTTTACTTTTTGAATGTATATCACGTTTATTAAATGTATATAATAATTTCGGATTTATTATTGTAATATCTGCTTTATTTCCTACCGTTAATGATCCTCTTTTTGTTAAATGGAAAATTTTAGCTGGATTACATGTCATTTTAGCAATAGCTTGAGATAAACTTAAAATTCCTTTATCAACCAGTTCTTCAAGAACTAAATTTAATACAGTTTCAAAACCTATAATTCCAAATGGAGCAATCTCAAATTCTTTATTTTTGTCATCTATAGTGTGAGGTGCATGATCAGTACATATACAATCTATGGTTCCATCAGCCAAACCATGTTTAATTGCATCAATATCAGCCTTGGTTCTTAATGGAGGGTTTACTTTTGCATTGGTATTAAAACATTTTACAGCATCATCAGTTAAAGTAAAATAATGTGGACATGTTTCTGCTGTAATATAAATCCCTTTTTTTTTAGCTTGTCTGATTAAATTTACAGATCCTGCTGTAGACACATGTGCAATATGTAAATGGGCTCCAGTCAATTCTGCTAACATAATGTCTCTACTTACCATAATGTCTTCAGCTTGATTTGGAATTCCTTTTAATCCTAAAATAGTTGAGTTAAGTCCTTCATTCATTACGCCGTATTTACTTAATTCCAAATCTTCGCTATGTGTAATTAAAGGGATATTAAACATTTTTGTATATTCTAAAACACAACGCATAACCCTTGTATTCGTAATTGGAAGACCATCGTCACTAATTGCAATCACTCCTGCGTCTTTTAAATGTCCTATTTCTGCTACTACATTTCCAGCGCTTCCTTGCGTAGCACATCCAACAGGAAGTACATTGATGATTCCTTCATTTTTAACTTTTGTAAGAATGAACTTAACAGTTTGAACATTATCTATAACAGGATTTGTATTTGGCATACACAATACAGTTGTAATACCTCCTGCTGCAGCAGATTTAGTTCCACTATGAATAGTTTCTTTTGTTTCCTCTCCTGGGGTTCTTAAATGAGAATGTATATCTATCAATCCAGGTATAGCAATTTTATCTGTCCCATCAATGACTTGTACATTATTATTCATTGTAAATCTTGAAACAATATAATCATTTTTAATAAAAATATTTTCTATATTATCTTTATTTTGTATTGGATCAATAACTCTTATGTTTTTAATATAAATCTGCATATCTTTATTTATTATAAACTAACATCTCCTCTTATTTAAGAGATATAAAATAGCCATTCTAATCGCTATGCCATTAGTTACCTGCTTATTAACTACAGTATTATGATATTCTTCTATGACATCTGAGGATATTTCTATCCCTCTATTCATAGGCCCTGGATGCATCACTAAAACATTAGGATTTGCTAATAATAATCTTTGTTTAGTGAGTTGATATAATTTAACATATTCACGTATTGATGGGAAAAAATTTTCTTGTTGCCGTTCAAATTGTATCCTCAACATGTTAATCACATCAGCTTGTATTATAGCCTCATCAAAATTGTAGTATACTTTTACTCCTAAATTTTTGATATAACAAGGAACCAAAGTAGGTGGGCCAACAACAGATACCTGTGCACCCATTTTAGTTAACGCCCATATGTTTGATTTAGCTACCCTAGAATGTAAAATATCTCCTACTAATAATACTTTTAAATTACTAAAGTCTTTTTTATACTCATATATAGTATATAAATCTAATAATCCTTGTGTTGGATGTTCATGTTCACCATCCCCAGCATTAATTATAGATGTTGTAAGATATTTAGCTAGTATGTTAGGAGCTCCAGAAAAATAATGTCTAAGTATTATATAATCAGCTTTCATAGCTTCTAATGTTTTTCCTGTATCTATTAAATTTTCACCTTTTGTAATACTAGATGTATTAATAGCTATATTGATAACATCTGCGGATAATTTTTTTGCTGCTAATTCAAACGAAATACGGGTTCTTGTAGAAGGTTCATAAAATAATGTAATTAATGTTTTTCCATCTAAAATTGACGATTTATGATTAGGCTTGACAAGAGCCTGCTTAAAATAAGCAGCTACTCTTAATATTGTTTGCAAAGTCCTTTTATCTAATAATTCCAGTCCTAATAAATCTTTGCAAGGAAAACATCCATTATATATTTTATCTATATTTAATAACTCATTTATATTTTTACTTCCCATTTTTTAACTTTTTATAATATTCAAATTATCTTGTATAATATTATTCTCCATTTCATTTTTATATTGTTTGAGCTGTTCTCTTATTCTTTTACTATTACAAAAAGTATTATTATCACATTTAATACTTAAAATTTGTACTGCAAAAATAGCTGCATTGACAGCTCCTGTTTTATCAAAACTAACAGTTGCAACTGGTACACCCTTAGGCATTTGAGATATAGATAATAGAGAGTCCAAGCCTGCACAATTAACATTAGCAATAGGAATCCCTATTACTGGAAGAAGTGTCATAGAAGCAATAAATCCAGGCAATGCTGCAGCCATACCAGCGGCTGCTATGAAAACATTGACTCCAAGAGTTTCAGCATCTCTTATGCATTTTATTAAATAATCATGAGTTCTATGAGCAGAAGCAATATTTAAACTATATTTAATATGGAAATCATCTAATATTTTTATGGTTTCATTAATTATTGGTAAATCAGATTTTGAACCTATAATTATTGCAACGTCTAAAGATTTATTCATTATTAGTCCTTTTGTATTCCTGCATGTAAACCAATATCATGTCTATAATGCATATTCTTAAAATATATTTTATGAATATTATTGTATGCTTTTATTGCTGAGTCATGCAAAGTATTTGCTATTGATGTAACGCCTAAAACTCTACCACCAACTGTAAAAAATTTTCCATTTATCAATTCAGTGCCTGAATGGAATATATATATATCTTTGTCGTTGATCCTATCTAGCCCTGTAATTTGCATTCTTTTAACAAATCTTTCAGGATATCCACCAGATGCAAGGATTACACAAACAGCATATTTGTTTTTCCATGAAATATTTAATGTTGATAAATTTCCATTTAAAATAGAAATAGATATATCTAACAAATCAGTATTTAACAAAGGTAAAAGAACTTGTGTTTCTGGATCTCCAAATCTACAATTATATTCTAAAACATATGGAATATTGTTATTATCTACAATAATCCCTATGTATAATATTCCCTTATAATATAATTTTTCGTTAAGTATTCCCTCAACAGTTTTTTGAATAATTGTTTTTTTTATTAATTCATCTAAGTTATTAGATAATAGACTTAATGGTATTGGAGCAAAACTCCCCATCCCTCCAGTATTAAGCCCTTTATCGTTATCATTAAGTTTTTTATGATCTTTAGCTACAGGCATTACTGAATATGATGTTCCATCTATAAATACTAAATATGAAAATTCTTGTCCTTCTATATATTCTTCTACAATTAATTTTTTACCTGCATTTCCAAAAAGGTTTTTAGACATCATTTGTATTATAATATCTTTTCCTTGTTTAGTATCATCACATACATATACACCTTTCCCAGATGCTAAACCATCAGCTTTAATTACAATTTTTTTGTTTATAGGATAACTACTTAAAAAATTAATTGCTTCATTCATATCAAGAAAGCTTTTATATTGAGCTGTAGGGATATTATATTTATTCATAAATAACTTTGCATATGTTTTGCTGGATTCAAGCATAGCTGCTTTCATAGAAGGCCCTAATATTTGTAGTCCATGTGATTTAAAATAATCAACGATTCCTAATGCTAAAGGGACTTCTTGGCCAACAAAAGTTATATCTATTTTATTTCTTTTAACAAATTCGACAATTAGTTCAAAATTATCAATTGGAATATTGACTATTTTTGCAATCTTGGATATTCCACTGTTACCTGGTATACAAAAAATATCTTTAACTTTACAACTTTTACTGAATTGAGAACATATTGCGTGTTCTCTTCCTCCAGATCCAATAACTAGTACATTCATACTTTTTTAATCCTAATAATATTTTTTTTATAAGGAAAACCTCGAAGCATATTCAAAAAAAATAAATAAAAATCTTCGAGGTTAAAGGTTTTTCTACAGAATTTAAATTTTTGGATTCATAGCTAGATTTTTTTTATATTTACTGCTTTTGGCCCTTTATCTGAGTTAACAACTTCAAACTCAACACTATCACCTTCTGCTAACGATTTAAATCCTTCAGATTGAATAGCTGAGTAGTGTGCAAAAACATCTCCAGATCCATCATCATTAGAAATAAAACCGTACCCCTTCTGATCATTAAACCACTTTACTTTTCCTTGTGCCATTACTACAACTCCTTGTTTTTTTATTATTCGCATTAGCGAAGTCCAATTAACCATATAAATAAATATGGTTTTATATTGGTATAATAACAAATAAATTATTTTGTTGTCAATAATTTTAAATATTGTATTATTTTGACATAAACCACATATTTTAGATACAATACTTTTATTACTTTATGAATATATCAACAACAAATTTTAAACTTGGAATAACAATTGAAGTAAATAAACATCCTTATACAGTTATATGGTTTCAAAATCATAAACCTGGCAAAGGTGGATCAGTAATACGTGTAAAACTTCAACATTTTATTAATAAAAGTTTTATAGACAGAACCTTTAAGTCTGGTGAAAGATTTAAATTATTCAACATAACAAGTCAAAAGAAACAATATATATATAAAGATAAAAATAATCAATACAACTTCTTAGATTTAACTACATATGAACAAGTTATTATTCCTGTGATATTACTAGGAAAAGCTGTTAACTTCATTAAAGAAGGTAGTATATTAGAAGCTAAGTATCTAAATGACAAGCTTGTATCTATTGAATTACCAATAGTAGTTAATTTAAAAGTACGTGAATCTGAAAATGGAGTAAAGGGTGATTCTATTTCAAATACTACGAAAATTGTGACATTAGAA
>JAISIG010000038.1 GCA_031262135.1 Endomicrobium sp. | reverse complement strand
AAAACTATAAATAATATTCAAATAATAGTATAATAGGTTGCAAGCTATTATACGAAAATTACCATAGCAAGTTCAAGTAAGAAATATGGAGAGATGGCCGAGAGGCTTAAGGCGCAGTTTTGGAAAAACTGTTTATTGTAAAAACGCAATTTCTAGGGTTCGAATCCCTATCTCTCCGTTTTATTTTTTCTGTATAAATTGTTTTTTAATTGTTTTATATTTGATTTATGTTTAAATATAATAATGCACGCTACAATGAAACTTACTGTTATATAGGATAAATTATATTTAAAGATGATTAATAAAATTGGTAAACTAATAGATGCAACTATAGATCCTAATGAAACATATCCAGAAATTAATACTATAAATGTAAAGATAATTACACTAAATAATACAGGAATATAACTTAAGGACATAAATATACCTAAACTAGTCGCAACTCCTTTCCCTCCTTTAAATCTCATAAAAACAGAATATATGTGCCCAATTAATGTAGCAAAAATTATAAAGATTAAATAATCAAAAGATGAATTAATATAATGTTTAGCAATCTCTATAACTAACCAACCTTTAAATACATCCGCAAAAAATGTTAAAATACCTGCTAATTTCCCTACTGTTCTAAAAACATTTGTAGTTCCAATATTTTTAGATCCAGTGATACTAATGTCAATATCTTTAAAGAGTTTTGATATAATATATGCAAAAGGAATTGATCCAACTACATAAGATAGGATTATATAAATAATTAAAATGAACATAGCTTACACATTCTTGAAAACACATACTATTGGTATATTATTAAGATTAAATTTTTTTCTTAAAAAATTATTGAGAAATCTTTTGTAAGAGAAATGTACAAATTTTACATTGTTTACAAAAAAAATAAATGTCGGTGGAGCAGATGATACTTGCACACATTTTTTAATAATTAAAAACTTTCCATGCAAAATACAGTTTTTTTCATTGATAGCACTAAATAAAAATTTATTTAACTCTTCTTCGCTAAAATATCTAGAATATTGAGTAATTAAATGTTTTGCTTTATATATAACTTCATATAAATGATATTTTGTCTTAACAGAAATAAATAATACATTTTCTGCCCACTTAATAAACTTAAGCTTAGTTAGTATTTGTTGTAACAATAATTTGGCTCGTAAAGGTTTTTCATTATGAAGAATAAGGTCCCATTTATTAATTGCAATGATAATTGGTTTATTATATTTTAATAGAATTCTAGCTATTTTTAATTCTGTATCACCTATGCCATCCAATGCACTCATCATTAAAATAATGACATTTGCCATATCTATTGCATGTTTAGTACTAATCATTGTTAAATATTGTATATTATATTTAGTTTTATTATCATGTGGAATTCCAGCTGTATCTATTATTGAAAATTGATAATTTGTATTATCATATAATTTTACTTCAACGGCATCTCTTGTTGTATATAATCCATTATAAGAAAGACTTATCTCTTCATTAACCATAGCGTTAATAAATGATGATTTCCCTACATTTGACTTCCCAACAATCACCATTTTAAGTACTTTTTGTTGGGTTAGAGATCTTTGTAGATAAGTTTTATTAGTCTTAAAAAAAGAGTATATCATATCCAATAAGTTATCCAAATGTCTTTTATGCGCAGATGATATAGTCAATACATTACTTAGTCCAAGACGATAAAATTCATATTTCTTTATTTCCTCTGCATCAGTATCAATTTTATTAATTACGAGAATAATGTTTTTTTTGTATTTCCTTAACTCAATTAAAAATTTAGTATCTAAAGGATGTATTCCTTGTTTCCCATCAACAACAAACAATATTAAATCAGCAGTTGCAATAGTAACTTTTAATTGTTGTAAAATTTTAATTAATAATTCATTCCTATGATCAGGGTTGTAACCTGCTGTATCAATAATATTAAAAGATTCATTCTTATATAAGATAGCCATTTGATTACTATTGATTGTAGTTCCTGGTATGTTAGAAGTAATAGCTTTTCTATTTTTAATCAAAGCATTAAATGTAGTCGATTTTCCTACATTACAACGTCCAACTAAAACAGCTTTTTTTAAACATATCTTTGATATTTTCATAGTATTTACATTTTCATAAAGAATTTCCATAAAAGGTATGTACTTTTATGTATTTTTATTTTACAATATTCTTTATTAATTTTCTTATATACGAAAACTTTACAAATTTAGGACAAAATGATATGAAAAATTATTCAGTAGTTATTTTAGCTGCTGGAATAGGATCTAGAATGTTGTCTTCTTGCGCTAAAATACTACATAATCTGTCTGGAAAACCCATGATTTTTTGGGTGCTTGATTGTATTCAAAAGCTTAAACCAGATAACATAATCGTAATATTAAATTGTACAACACAAGCTATAGAACTATCAAAAGAACTGTTAAAAAAAAACCATAGAATACAAATAGTTTATCAAAAATATCAACTTGGATCTGCTCATGCTTTATTGCAAGCAAAAAGAATACTATACCATTATAATGGTATAATATTAGTGCTGAGTGCTGATGTTCCTCTTATTAAAACAACAACATTATTCCATTTAATAAATGAAACTTTTAGACAAAAATCATCTGCTATGGTATTAACAACTAAAGTTAAAAATGCTTATGGATATGGGAGAATTATTAAAAAAAATAACTCTCTAGAACGTATAGTAGAAGAAAACGATGCATCCTATATTGAAAAACAAATAAAGAATATTAACTCAGGTATTTATTGCTTTAACAAGAATTTATGGAAAGCTATAGATAAAATCAATAATAAGAATAATAAAGGAGAATATTATCTTACAGATGTGATACATGTTTTAAAGGAAATGGGACACAAAGTTGATATAATGCATATTAATAATTCAGATGAAGTGAGAGGGATTAATACTAAGAAAGATCTTGCCTATATAGAAAAGAAATTAAAAAAAGAAAAGATAATTCAATTATTGAATAGTGGAGTCCTATTTATTGATATAAATAATGTATACATATCTTACGATGCACGCATTGGAATTGATACTATTATATATCCAGGCGTTTATATCGATACTTGTGTATCTATAGGAAACAAATGTATAATACAAGGTAATACTTATATTATTAATTCTGTTATTGGAAATGAAAATCATATAATATACTCTTATATTAATGGCGCTGTTTTATTTGACCAAGTTTCTGTAGGGCCTTTTAGTAATCTTAGACCTGGAACTATACTAAAAACAAAATCTAAAATAGGAAATTTTTCAGAGATTAAAAATTCTATCATAGGAAGTCAATCTAAAATAGGACATCTTACGTATATAGGAGATGCTTATCTTGGTAAGAATATTAATATAGGAGCAGGAACAATAACTTGTAATTACGATGGTCATGTAAAACATAAAACTGTTATTGATAGCCATACATTTGTAGGATCTAATGTTAATTTGATTGCTCCTATAAAATTAGGATATGGATCTTTCATAGCAGCTGGTTCAACTATCAATCGAGATGTTGCATCTAATAAATTAATCATCGCTAGAACTAAAATTAAAAAAGAATATGATTTACATCAATATACAAAATATAAAAACATTTATAAATATAAAGAGGAAATAATGGATTGTAAAATAATTTCAGGCAATGCAAATATTAAACTTGCTAAAGAAATTGCTGAACATTTACATATTAAATTAAGTAAAGCTAATATTAAACGTTTTAGTGATGGAGAAATACAAGTTAAGATTGTAGATAATATAAGAGGATCTGATTGTTATATAGTACAGCCTACATGTTTTCCAACTGTAAACGAATACTTAATGGAATTGTTAATTATAGCTGATGCCTTAAAGAGAGCTTCTGCTATGAAAATCACAGCTATTATGCCATACTATGGATATGGAAGACAAGATAGAAAGTCTGAACCACGAGTTCCCATTACGGCAAGGCTAGTTGCAAATTTAATAGCAATATCAGGCATTACTAGAGTTATGACCATGGATTTACATGCTGGCCAAATACAAGGTTTTTTTGATATACCAGTAGATCATCTTCGTGGTAAATTTGTTTTATCTAGATATTTTAAAGAAAAACATTTAAATAATATAGTTGTTGTCTCACCTGATGTAGGAGGAGCAGAAAGAGCAAGAAGCTTTGCAAAAGCACTAAATGCCGATTTAACAATAATAGACAAAAGAAGACCATATCCTAACGAAGCAACAGTAATGAACGTTATAGGAAATGTAAAAAATAAAACATGTATTATTTTAGACGATTTAATTGATACAGCTAATACATTAATAAAAGTAGCTAATGCTATTAGAGATAAAGGAGCAATACATATTTTTGCCGCTGCTACTCATGGTATTTTATCAGGAGAGGCATTACAAAAAATTCAAGAGTCATGCATTGAACAACTTGTTATTACAGATTCAATTCCATTAAAATACGATGATAATTTAAGTAAAAACCACAAAATAATCGTTTTAAGTGTAGCTTCATTATTCGCTGAAGCTATCCTAAGACTTAAGAATAATGAGTCTATAAGTGCTTTGTTTCAAGAATAAAATATTTTTAAGAAAAGGGGCTTTAGCTTTCAAATATGAATACTCAAAAAATAATATTAAATGCAGAAATAAGAAATGATACAATTAATCTTAAATTATTAAAACAGTTAAATAAAAAAATACCAGCTGTATTGTATGGAAAAAATATAACATCTAAATCACTAATGATAGATAGTAAAGCTTTTAAATTAATAATAAAAAAAAATGGGGACAATGCAGTTATTAATTTACATATACAAGAAGATACAATTCCTGTTATAGTTAAAGATATTCAGAGAGATATTCTGTCTCAAGATATAATTCATATAGATTTTCAAACAATAATTCCTCAACATTCAGTAGAAGTTTTCGTTCCAATCTTTCCTGAAGGAGTTGCAGAAGGTGTAAAAAATTTTGGTGGGATAATGGAATTTATATTACATGAAGTTAAAATTAAAGCTTTTCCAGATAATATCCCTCAAAAAATTACTGTTGACATTAGCCATCTACATATAGGAGAAGGAATAACAATAGCTGATCTTCCTCATATAAATGGGGTAAAATATTTACATAATTCATCTCAACTAATTATACATATTGTGCAACCTTCTGTATCAGATAAAAATGTTACAAATACTGAATCTAATATATTGAGTTCAACAAAAGAATCACAAGATACAAAGTGATTCTTTTGATAATTTATGGATAAAAACATTAAATTGTTTATAGGATTAGGGAATCCAGACAAACAATATCAAAAAACAAGACATAATTTTGGAGATATTGTATTAAATGAAATAGTTGCTTCAATATCTGTTAAATTTAAGATTAACAATAATAAAAAAGTTAGTTATGCTACTTATTATCATAATGGCTCTATAGATAAAAGAGTATTTTTGATAAAGCCTCTCGTACCTATGAATTTATCTGGAATTCCAATTGCATCTTTTATGAGAGATCATAAAATTAATCCAGAGGAAATTTTTGTTTTTTATGATGATTTTTCAATTTTGTTAGGTAAATATAAAATTAAGATGTCAGGCTCTTCCGCAGGACATCATGGACTTGAGTCCTTAATTAACTGTCTAAAAACATGTAATTTTGCACGTATGAAATTAGGAATTGGTCCAATTAAAAACAGTATTAATACATCAGAATTTGTATTATCACATTTTTATCCTTGTGATAAAGAAAAAATTAACTATATCAAAAAAACTTGTGTTATTTTGTTTAATATGATTAATATAATGGGGGTAAGCAAAGCAGCTTCTACTTTAGCTAATATAAAAATATAATGAAAAATTTACAACGACATAGCAAGATAGAATGTGCAAAACATTCTTCGAATGGATCATGTGGAGGATTTATCAATGGTAAATGTGAAGTCTATAAAAATAAAGACTGTTTCTGGGTCTTAATGTATAATAATATTAAGCATAGTAAAATAAAGAAAGAATCTTTTATAAAAACATATATAGAACCTAAAAAAAATATAGGGAAAGATTACTTCAATGACTTTTAAAGAGAAACTACAATCTAAAAAATTTATAATTACAGCTGAATTATTACCACCAAAGGGAATAGATATATCAATCTTACTAAAAAAAATTAACCATTTGGAATATATAGATGCTGTAAATGTCACAGATAATCAACGGGCTTCTATGAGAGCAAGTTCTATTGCAATAAGTAAAATTTTAATTGATAATGGAGTTGATCCAATATTGCAAATAGTGACAAGAGACAAAAATAGAATTGCTTTGCAATCAGATTTACTTGGAGCAAGTATTCTTGGAATCGAAAATCTTTTACTTTTAAGTGGAGATCATACAAGTATCAGTGAATACTATAGTGCAAAAGCAGTATATGATTTAGATACAATACAATTGATTAAAACAGCCAGATTACTTGAAACTGGAATAGATTTAGTCGGAAATAATTTATCTGGAGCTCCTAAATTTTGTGTAGGTGCTGTTATTAATCCATCATCTACACCACAAGGGTTACAGGTTTTAATGTATAAAAAAAAAGTCTTAGCAGGAGCAGAATTTTTTCAAACCCAAGCTATTTTTGATATTGAATTATATAAAAAGTTTTTTAAACAAGTTCAACACTTAAAAGTAAAAATTTTACCAGGATTAATACTTATTAAATCTATAAGATTTATGAATTTTTTAAAATCACTTCCAGGGGTTAAAATTCCACAATGTATACAAGATAGGATAGAAAATGCGAAAGATCCATTAGAGGAAGGAAAACAAATTTGTTCTCAGCTGATTAAAGAGCTACGTAATTATGCTGACGGAGTACACATAATGGCAATAGGAATAGAAGAACATATTCCAGATATTATAAAACATAGTTTTTAATTATTTTAAGGAGTTATTAATAAAATTTATTGTGAGGTTTATATAAAAAATAAATGTTACTGAAAATAAAGAAAATAATATATATATTAGGTGTATTTATAATCAATAGAAGATGTTTAGCTAGCGAAATTGATTTAAAAATTCCAAAGTTAAATAATATTACTTTCAAATATTCAAATTATATAATTAATGGAGAACATATATTAAAATGTGGATTATTAATTTGCACGGTTGGAATTTTGTTTGGGTTATATCACTTTTATAATATAAAAAAACTTAAACTTCATACTAATATGAAAGATATTGCAGATCTTATTTATACAACTTGTAAAACTTATCTAAAAGTACAGTCTAAATTTGTTATTTATCTAGAAGTATTACTTATAAGCATAATATTTTTATATTTTAAATTAATAAGGAATTTGCATATTTTTGATGTTTTTACAATCATAGCATTTAATGTAATTGGAATTTTAGGAAGTTATTTTGTAGCTTGGTTTGGAATAAGAATTAATACTTTTGCAAATGCAAGAACTGCTTTTGCAAGTTTACAAGGAATAGGTTTACCAGTTCATGCAATCCCTATTATGGCTGGAATTAGTATAGGGTCCATACTTATTAGTATCGAACTCTTAATAATGTTAAGCATCATGCTTTTTATTCCATCAAATTTAGCAGGAGCATGTTTTATAGGTTTTGCTATAGGAGAATCTCTAGGAGCCATGGTCCTTCGAATTGCTGGTGGAATTTTTACTAAAATTGCAGATATCAGTTCAGATCTAATGAAAATAGTTTATAATATACAGGAAGATGATGCTAGAAATCCTGGAGTTATAGCTGATTGCGTTGGAGATAATGCTGGAGATTCTATAGGACCAACTGCTGACGGATTTGAAACGTATGGAGTAACTGGAGTAGCATTAATTACCTTCATAATACTTGCCGTGTATGATATTAATATACAAGGCAAACTCTTAATTTGGATATTTTCAATACGTATTTTAATGTTAATATCTAGCATGATAGCTTATAAATTGAATGCTGTAATATTTAAAAAAATATATAACAATAAACCAATAATTAACTTTGAAACTCCATTGACTGTACTAGTATGGATAGCTTCTTTAATATCTATATTATTTACTTTTATAATTTCAAAGCTTATTATTGGAGATATTATGTACGGTACTCTATGGTATAAACTAGCAATTATTATAAGTTGTGGAACTATATCTAGTGCTGTCATCCCAGAAATAGTGAAAGTATTTACTTCGATAAAAAGTATATATGTAAAAAATATAATAAAAGCTTCTCAATATGGAGGTGCATCATTAAATATTCTTTCAGGTTTAACAGCTGGAAATTTTAGTGCTTATTGGATAACGGTTGCTATTATTTCACTGATGACTATAGCATATCTCATAAGCTTATGTAGTCTAGATATAATTATGCTTGCACCATCTATATTTGCATTTGGTTTAGTTGCTTTTGGATTCTTGGGAATAGGGCCTATTATCATAGCTATTGATTCATATGGGCCAGTAGCTGATAATGCTCAATCTATTTACAAACTATCATTGATAGAAAATGTTAATAATATAAATGAAGAAATTAAGAATAATTTTGGTTTTATTCCAAACTTTACTCAAGCTAAAGCATTATTAGAACATAATGATAGTGCTGGAAATACATTTAAAGCTACAGCTAAGCCTGTCCTAATCGGAACAGCAGTAACAGGCGCAACTATAATGATTTTTTCAACTATAATGATTTTAACAAAAAATTTGACAAATAATATACTAAAATTATCAATTCTACATGCTCCTTTTTTTCTTGGATTAATGATGGGTGGAGCAATTATTTATTGGTTTACTGGTGCTACAAATCATGCAGTGACAAGTGGAGCTTATAAATCTATAAAATTCATAAGGAAACATATTAAAATAGACAAAACAAGTAGTAAGGCCTCGGAATCAGATTCTAAGCAAGTTGTTCAAATATGTACTCAGTATGCACAACATGGTACACTTAATTTATTTTTAGTAATCTTTTTGGCAACATTAAGTTTTGCTTTTATAGATCCTTATTTTTTCATAGGATATTTGATTTCTATGGCATTATTTGGATTACTTCAAGCTATATTTATGGCTAATGCAGGAGGTGCATGGGATAACGCTAAAAAGCACGTAGAAGCAAACTTGTCAAAATATACTTCAGAACTCTATGAGTCTACTATAGTTGGAGATACTGTTGGAGATCCATTCAAGGATACTACCTCTGTATCCATTAACCCTATTATAAAATTTACTACTTTATTTGGCCTTATAGCATTAGAACTAACATTACAAATTAACAATAAAATATCTCTGATTATTCGATTACTTATTATAACAATATTGTTATGTAGTAGTATATTTTTTATCATAAAATCCTTTAAAGATATGTACTTGTAAAAAATAGTTTCATTCAACTATTATCGTAGTTAGAATTCCAAACAAAAATAGCAAATAAGACACTAATTTATCCTTCTTATTTGCTATTTGGAACATTTCAGGAATAAATTCTGTAGATGTTATGAAAATAAACATCCCAGCTGTCATACAAAACATCGCTCCTAATAATGTAATAGAGATACTGTTTTTTAAATATAATGAACTTATAACAGTGCCTAATGGAGTAAATGAAGAAATTAAGATAGACAATATTAGCACACTTAGATTGTTTTTATAATGTTGTTTGTGTAACAGTAGTCCTGTTGCTGTTATTCCATCAGATAACTTATGCAATATAATAATAGCTGTAGTAAGTATTCCGATATGTA
>JAISIG010000021.1 GCA_031262135.1 Endomicrobium sp. | reverse complement strand
AATAATATTATCTATTAGTTTAGATAAATGTTCACTACTAATAGGTGATTTATTAATATCTAATTTTGCAACATGTAATTTATTAGCTAATTCTGTAGATATCCAATTAGCTAATAATTTTGCTGAGAGATGTTTGTTATGTGAACAATGTACAGCATTTTCATAAAAATCTGCAAGCATTTTGGTACTTGTGAGGTAACTTGCATCATAAATGTTAAGTTTATATTTTTTAATAAATCGTTGCTTTCTTAAATGAGGCAATTCTGGTAATGCTTTAGATAATTCATTTATTAATGTAGATGGTAAATTTAAAGGTATTAGATTTGGTTCTTGGAAGTATCTATAGTCTAAACAATTCTCTTTAGGTCTAGTTAATATTGTTTCATTTAATTTAGGATCCCATGATCTGGTTTCTTGTTGTACTATACCATGATTTTCAAGTATATTTATTTGACGTGTGGATTCATAGTTAATAGCTGCCTTAATAGCAGACATTGAATTCAGGTTTTTTATTTCAACTTTAGTTCCTAAAGATGATGTATTTCTCAATTTAATACTTATATTTACATCACAACGCATTTGGCCTTTCTCCATATTGCATTGAGAAGTTTCTAAATACTCTACAATTTCTTTAAGAGTAGTTAAAAATAATAAAGCTTCATCAGCTGAACTTATTTCAGGTGCAGTTACAAGTTCCATTAATCCGATACCAGCTCTATTCAAGTCAAGTAATGAATAATTTGCTTTATGTAATAATTTCCCTGCATCTTCTTCTAAATGTATTCTTTGGATATTAATATTTTTATACCTACCGTGAATTATTAACTGAAGTATTCCCTTCTCACATAAAGGAGTTGAAAATTGTGTTATTTGATAATTTTTTGGAATATCAGGATAAAAATATTGTTTACGTGAAAATCCAGATGTTGTATTTATAGAACAATGTAACGCTAGCCCTGTTCTGATAATTGCTTCAATAGCTTTATAATTTAGTAATGGCAATGTCCCGGGTTGAGCTGTGCAAATAACGCAAGTATTTACATTAGGAGGATATCCAAAATCTGTTGAACAACTACAAAATATCTTAGATTTTGTATTAATCTGGAGATGAACTTCAAGTCCAATTATTGTTTCATATTTGTCCATTCTTTTTACCTTATAATTATTATAATTAATGAATCTCAGGATATTTATATGTATTAAACCCTGCTACTGTCTCAAAAACTTTTGCCATTTGCAAAAGTTGCATATCTGCAAACCTTGAACCCATAAAATGAACACCAACTGGCATGCCTAAAGATTTAGTAAAGCCATATGGAACTGTTATTCCAGGCAAACCTGCTAAATTAGCTACTATTAGAAAAATATCACATTCATCATGTAAAGTTTGTCCCAACTTAACAGGCATTTGCAATACTGAAGGTGAAAAAATAAAATTACATAATTTATATGCATTATGGATTTGATTAATTAAAATGGTTCTAATTTGTTGAGCCTTGTAATAATATTTTTGATAGTTTTTTGAACCTAACATATAAGTTCCAAAAAGAATTCTTTTTTTTACTTCATATCCTAATGCCATCCCTCTAGAACGAGAGTATTCATTATCTAAATTAGTAACATGGGGATATCTATATCCATAACGAACACCGTCAAATGCAGCTATATTAGATGATACTTCAGCACACATAAGTACTTTGTATAAAGCTGATACATATTTGTAAGCTGGGATATCTACCTCAACTATGGTTACACCTATGCTTTCCATTTTTTTTATAGATTCATTAAACAAAGATAATATATCTTGTTCTATATTATAATTTATAATTTGTTTAGGGATTCCAATTGTTATTTTTTTCGGATTACATATATTGTTTTCTTGTGAAAAATTTATATTAGATTTTTCTGATGTTGGATCTAGAGAGTCATAGTCTATTAATATTTTTGCAAGTAATATTGTATCTTGTACAGTTTTTGTTAATGTGCCAACTTGATCAAATGAGGAAGCTAGCGCACAAATTCCATATCTACTTATCAAGCCATACGAAGGTTTATATCCTACAATCCCACAAAAACTTGCTGGTTGTCTAACCGATCCCCCTGTATCAGTGCCTAAAGCAAAAGGAGCCATTCCTGAACTGACAGCTACCGCACTCCCACCAGAAGATCCTCCAGGAATATATTGTGTATTCCATGGATTAGTAGTTTTTTGATAAAATGATGTTTCAGTGGTACATCCCATAGCAAATTCATCCATATTTGTTCTTCCTAAAATAATACCATCTGCATTTTTTATTTTTTTTATTACAGTAGCATCATACGGGGAGATATATTTTAAAAGATATTTTGAAGCAGACGTCATTTGTTCATTTTTAATCATAATGTTATCTTTAATTGCAATTGGAATGCCTGATAGAATTTCAATATCAATTCCCATTCTGATCTTTTTATCTATTTCTTCAGCTGTAAGTAATACCATAACTTCATTTATATAGGTAAACGCTTGCAATTTTAAATCGTATTTTTTAATACGTGTTAAATAAGCATTAACAACATCTATACTTTTAATATACCTATTCCGAATATACTTACATAAAGTTTGAATACTAAGATTTATAATATTTTCCATTTTATCTCAAAGCCATTTTTTCCTTTTAAAATATATAAACATAATAATTATTGTAATAAGCATTAAAAATACTGCAAAAAACCATAAGTTTTCTTTTCCAAAAAATATATATTCTGGGAATGATAAATTCATTCCATAATATCCAGATACAATTAAAATTGGCATTACAATAGTTGCTATAATAGTCAATAACTTCATAATTTCAGTAAGTCTTAAAGTTACGCTTGACATATATACATCTAATAAATTAACTACCATTTGACTTCTCATGATAATTGATTGATATACTCTAGAATATTGAATATATGTGTCTCTAAAATAGACTAAGGATTCTTTAGATATAAAATTATTGTTCTTTCTTGTAAAATGTGTGTATACAGCTTGTTGAGATTCAGCAGTTTTCTTTAATAAAAAGATTACTTTTTTATTATTTAATATTTGTTCGATAGTTGTACTTTCTGGATTTGTTAAAATATTTTCTTCTAAACATTCTAGTTTATCATCTATTTTATCTAAGATAAGTTCATAACTATATATTACTTTATTAAATATGCTATATAGCATATTTTCGATACTTTTAGCAGTAATGAGCGGTTTTACTTTAGTATTTTCAAAAAGAGTTTCAAGAAATAATAATTCTTCAGTATGAACAGTAACTATGAAATTTTTCCCAAAAAAAAAGTTGAGTTCATAAATACTATCTTCGAAATCATTAAAATATGTTGGTTTTAACTCTATTCCATGTATAGCCCCAAACATATAATTAGTAAATTCTTCTATTTTAGGATAATATTGTGGAAACAAACAATCTTCAATGGCCATTTCATGGAATTTCAATGAATTATATAACAAT
This sequence comes from Endomicrobium sp., assembly GCA_031262135.1. Lineage (GTDB taxonomy): Bacteria > Elusimicrobiota > Endomicrobiia > Endomicrobiales > Endomicrobiaceae > Endomicrobiellum. The sequence goes on along the minus strand of JAISIG010000021.1, from coordinate 939 downwards.
CTTGTTTCTTCTAAGCTTAGTTCATGATTTTCTAAATTAATATCAATCCATATAAAATTTAGATTTTTATTGTTATAAACTTCTGTTATCTTAATTACATCATACTCACTCTTAATCTTATTATTAATCAAATATATTGCTTTAATCATAATATAATAAATTACTTATTTCGTTATAACTTTTTCAATTTTATAAAAAAAATTCTTTGTAGATTTTTCTATACATGGAGCATTCTTCATAAGTACAGTTGTAATTGTACCATGTTCTATATATACTATATCTTGTCTCCAAACATTCCTTGTTGATGTAATGTGTGTTGTAGGCATAATGTTATCTGTATTAACTTCATGTAAAATTGCAACACATTTTAACATTATATTTAAATCTTGAATATAATTAATGGCTTCTTGTCTTTGAATATATATTTTTGATAAAAAAGCAAGATTATTAAGTTCATGAGCATTTATTAACATTTTTCTTTATTCCCCCTAAGAAAATTTCAAAATTTGTGATTATTATTTATATGTAGTAGCATTTGATTATGAAGAAATTCGTTATGGTTATTGTTTTTATGTTAACAAGTATCAAATATAATTTTGTATTTGCTAATAATAATAGTTTATACAATTTTTTGCAATATAAGTTATCTGGAGAGACAACATTTAATATTCATACAACTTCACAAAGAAATACACAAAATGTGCTTTATTCAGTTGATCTAAAATTCATAAAATTGTTAACTGAAAACAATAAAATAGTATTATGCATTAACACAGGTAGTTCTTTAGACAATTTTTTTAATACTGTTAATTCGAAAAATGAATATCTACATGTAAAAATATCTAAATTATTTTATGAAACAATATTATTTTCAGATAAATTAACTATAACAGTTGGGAAAATAGGATTCTTTTCTTTCTTTGCTAATAATATTTATAC
>JAISIG010000017.1 GCA_031262135.1 Endomicrobium sp. | reverse complement strand
CAGGAGGTGCATGGGATAACGCTAAAAAGCACGTAGAAGCAAACTTGTCAAAATATACTTCAGAATTATATGAGTCTACTATAGTGGGAGATACGGTTGGAGATCCATTCAAGGATACTACATCTGTATCCATTAACCCTATTATAAAATTTACTACTTTATTTGGTCTTATAGCATTAGAACTAACATTACAAATTAACAACAAAATATCTCTTACTATTCGATTACTTATTATAACAATATTGTTATGTAGTAGTATATTTTTTATTATAAAATCCTTTAAAGATATGTACTTGTAAAAAAAATAGTTTCATTCAACTATTATCGTCGTTAGAATTCCAAACAAAAATAGCAAATAAGATACTAATTTATCCTTCTTATTTGCTATTTGAAACATTTCAGGAATAAACTCTGTAGATGTTATGAAAATAAACATCCCAGCTGTCATACAAAACATCGCTCCTAATAATGTAATAGAAATACTATTTTTTAAATATAATGAACTTATAACAGTACCTAATGGAGTAAATGAAGAAATTAAGATAGACAATATTAGCACAATTAGATTGTTTTTATAATGTTGTTTGTGTAATAGTAGTCCTGTCACTGTTATTCCATCAGATAACTTATGCAATATAATAATAGCTGTAGTAAGTATTCCGATATGTATACTGCGATAAAAAGTAATGCTTATAATAACTCCATCAAGTAATGAATGTATCATTAAACTTATTATACTAACAATACTATTGTTTAATTTAGTATCAAAAAAAAATAGTTGAAATAATACCATTATAAGAAAGCCTAATAGAAAATAAGACACTCCATTACAATTTAAGGTTAACCCTTCAGGAAGTAAATGTAATATCGATAAAGATAACATCATTCCTGAAATCACATTCATAATCATAGTAAATGTACGTGTACGTACCCAGGAATATAACCATAAAAACAAAATTGATCCTATAGAAGCTATAGTTCCAGCAATTAATGCATAAATTATTTCCATTTCTTACTTACTGCCTTTATAGTATAGTCAATGACGTTTTTAGTTACTTTTACCACTTCAACAGGGTATTCACCAATAGCTGTTTCTGCAGAAAACATTACATAATTAGCTCCATCTAAAACTGCATTAGCAATATCACTGACTTCTGCTCTTGTTGGAATTGATTTATGGATCATACTTTCTAAAATTTGAGTTGCAACTATTGTAAATTTGTTATAGATATTACACTTTTGTATTATATGTTTTTGTTGCATAGGAAGCGTCCAAATAGGTATTGAGATTCCTAAATCTCCTCTTGCTACCATAATACCATCTGAAATTTTAAGAATGTCATTAATATTATCAATTCCATCTTGATCTTCTATTTTAGCTATCAATTTACATGAAGTATTCTTTTTCTGTTTTAAAATATTAATTAATGGCTTCATATCATTAGCATTTCTAACAAAAGAATTCGCAATAAAATCAACGTTATATTGTAATGCAAAATTAATTCCGTTTAGATCTCTTTGTTCGAACTTATCAAATTTTAAATTAGCTTGAGGAATATTTACTCCTTTGCATTCTTTCAATAAATAGTTATTTTGTACTACTGTAATAATTTCGTTTTTTGTTGAACAAATAACCTTTAGGGTTAAATTGCCATCATCAACAAATATTTTAAATCCTTCTTTGATGTCAGTAAATGAATTGTGGTAATCGATATAAATTTTTTCACTAGTGCCTATAATGTTTTCACTAGTTAATGTTAATTTATTTCCGTGAGTCAATATAACTTGCTTATCTTTTAATTTTCCTATTCTTATCCTATGTCCTTCAAGATCTATTAATTTTTTGACATTAATATTATATTTTTCATGTAATAAGTTAATTAATGCAAAATCCTTTGCATATTCTTCAAACGTACCATGAGAGAAATTAAATCTAATGATTTTCATTCCAGCATGAAACATTTTTAATAAAATATCAACAGACCGTGTTGATGGTCCCATAGTACAAATAATACCAGTCTGATTCACATTCTTTTACCTCTTTATTTGTAAATTACTGACAAATTTATATAAAATAATATAAGCATAAAAAAGTGCGGGTATAATTTAATGGTAGAATTCTAGCTTCCCAAGTTAGATATACGGGTTCAATTCCCGTTACCCGCTTTAAATACGTAAAATACTTGTGGCAACAACCTTATCATTATGATCAAGTTTAACCAATTTAACACCTTTTGTAATTCTTCCTATAAGAGGAATACTACTAAGCCCTAATCTAATTGTAATTCCATTTTTTGTGATTAACATAACTTCTTTGTTATCTGAGGTTTTTGTTATGCTAATAATATTTCCATTTCTTTTTCCTGTATGCATATTAATAATACCATATCCACCTCTATGTTGACTGCGATATTTATTGACTTTGGTTTTTTTTCCATATCCATTTTCTGAAACTGACAGCAATATATCATTTGGATTAACCACTTCCATTCCTATGACTTCATCAGATTTTTTTATCGATATACCTTTTACTCCTATAGCATTTCTTCCTATTAAGCGTACGTCAGATTCTTTAAATCTGATAGCCATACCCATTTTAGTAGCTATAATAATTTCAAAATTTTGACTAACAACTTTAGCTTCTATTAAAATATCAGAATCCTTTAATTTTATAGCATTAATTCCATTTTTACGTGGCTTAGAAAACTCTTTAAGTGAAACTTTTTTTATAATCCCACTTTTAGTGCACATTAGCAATGAGCTATTATTTACAAATGACTTTACATCAATAGCAGCTGTAATTCTTTCATCCATATTAGTTAAATGTAACAAATTAATGATAGCTTTCCCCTTAGAAATTCTTGTTCCTAACGGAATATCATATACTTTTAGCCAATATACTTTTCCATATGTTGTAAAAAATAACATGTATGAATGAGAATTTGTGATAAACAAATTTTTAACAAAGTCTTCTTCTTTTGTAATCATTGCAGTTATACCACGTCCTCCTCTATGTTGTACCCTATATGTATTAACTGGAATACGTTTAATATAGCCTGAGTGCGACATTGTTATGACAAAATCCTCATCTTGTATAAAATCTTCTATAGTTTTATTATTATATAAGTCATTAAATTGTATCGTTGTTTTTCTTATATCAGCATATTTTTTTTTTATTAAAAGAATTTCTTCTTTAATCATAGAAATGATATTTTTAGGATTACATAATATTTCATTAAAATTTTTTATAAGTTTACTTAAAGTAACATAGTCATCATTTATTGCATCTCTATTTAGTTTTGTTAATCGCCTAATTTTCATTTCTAAAATGGAATTAGCCTGAATTGGTGTAAAATTAAATTTTGATGACAAACTAAGTTTCGCATTATTTTCGTTAATTGCTTCCTTAATAGTTTGAAGAACCCCATCTATATTTTGTATAGCTACTTTAAATCCTTCTAAAATATGTTTTTTATGTATAGCAGCATGTAAATCAAATTTTACCCTTTTTACAATAATATCCTTTCTATGTTTAATATGATGTATTAATAGATCTTTAATCCCCATAATTTTAGGTTTATTATCTACAAGAGCTAGCATAATTACCCCAAATGAGGATTCTAATTGTGTATATTTATATAGTTGATTGAGAACTATTTTTGCATTCATATCTTTTTTTAATTCAATAACTATTCTAATACCATTTCTATCAGATTCATCACGGATATCATATATACTTTCTATTTTTTTGGTTTTTACTAAATTAATAATTGAAGTTAGAAGTGTACTTTTATTTATTTGATATGGAATTTCATTAATAATAATACATTCACGTTCATTATTATTGCTTTTTTCTATTATTTTTATCTTAGCTCTAAGTGTAAGTATACCTTTGCCAGAAGTCATATAATTTAGGATACCATTGGTACCTAAAATAACTCCTCCTGTTGGAAAATCTGGCCCTTGAATGTAGTGTAATATTTTTTCTGTAGTTATGTTTTTATCATTTAATAATGCCAATAAAGCATCACAGACTTCTCCTATATTATGAGGCGGTATATTTGTAGCCATACCAACAGCTATTCCAGATGCTCCATTAATTAATAAATTTGGGATTCTTACAGGTAATATAACAGGTTCCTTCAATGAGCTATCATAGTTATGAATAAAGTCTACTGTATCTTTATCTAAGTCTACAAGTAATTCATTTGTTATATGTCCCATTCTTATCTCAGTATAACGCATTGCAGCTGCAGAATCGCCATCTATACTACCAAAATTTCCATGTCCATCAATAAGAGGATATCTTAAGGAAAATGTTTGTACCATTCGTACAATAGCATTATATACAGCAGTATCTCCATGAGGATGATATTTACCTAATACATTGCCAACAACCCTTGCAGATTTTTTATATGAAGTATTATATTTCAAATTCATTTCATTCATGGCATATATAATTCTTCTATGTACTGGTTTTAATCCATCACGAACATCTGGTAAAGCCCTACTAACAATGACGCTCATTGCATAATTTATATATGAATCTTTCATTTCACGTTCAATATCACAAGATACAATAATTTCATTTTGTACATTATGTAAATTTTTTTGTTTATTATCATCTGTAATTTTTTCTTTTGACATAGAACAGCTATCCTCTATTTAATTTTAAATATCTAAACTTTGTACATCTAGTGCATGGTTTTTTATAAATATTCTTCTACTATCAACATTATCTCCCATTAATGTTAAAAATGTATTATTTATTGAAATGGTATTTTGATTCAATTTAACTTTTAATAATTTTCTATTAGTTTTATTCATCGTAGTTGCCCATAATTGATCTGGATTCATTTCTCCTAGCCCTTTATATCTTTGAATCGTTACCATCTCATTGCCTATATCTTTTATTATTTTAAGTAATTCAACTATAGAATAAATATTGTAATCAGTATTTAATAAATATTTATTATTCACCCACTTGATTTTATACTTAGTATGACATTTATTGTGTAGATCATCATAAGTTTCAGTGATTATAAAATTTTCATCCTTTAAATTATTTATAACATGATTTAATTTAAGAATATCATGTAAACTAGTATATTCAAACTGCAAAGTTAAATTACTATCATTATCATTTTTAGATAGTGTTGTTATATGTCTTTTGTTAAATTGGCATTTATACTTTTTTAATTCTTCTTCTGAATATATATACTGATCCTCACTATCATCATTAATAATTTTATACATAGGAAAAGACTTTTGTTTAGTAAATCTAAGGTAATCTTGCCATGTAATATTTTGTTTCTCTAATCTTTTTATTAATATATCACATTCGCTTAAGTAAATTAATATATTATATAAATTATTACTACTATTAAATATATGTTCTTTATTGTTATAAACATTTGATATACATATATTATTCAAAGGTAATGTAAATAAATATTTATGAAGTTCATCATATGTCCTTAAGTATATTTCATGCTTATTAGATGTTACTTTATACAATGGTGGTTGAGCTATATATATAAATCCATGCTCTAATAATATTGGCATGTGACGATAAAAGAACGTTAGCAATAATGTTCTAATGTGGGCTCCATCAATGTCAGCATCAGTCATGATAATTATTTTATGATAACGTATTTTATTTACAGAAACATTAAATTGATCTTTTGTTTGTCCTAATCCTACGCCAATAGCAGTAATTAATGTTTTTATCTCTTCATTAGCAAGTAGTTTATTAGGGCTTGACTTTTCAACATTTAAAATTTTACCTCTAAGGGGTAGAATTGCCTGAAATGTTCTATCTCTTCCTTGTTTAGCTGAACCACCTGCAGAATCTCCTTCTACAATAAAAAGCTCAGTCTTTGCTGGATCTTTTAGTGAACATTCAGCAAGTTTACCAGGTAAACATACAGAATCTAAAATTGACTTTTGTCTTGTTAAATCTCTAGCTTTCCTTGAAGCTTCTCTTGCTTCAGCAGCTTTAAACATTTTATCTAGCAATTTATTTGAAATATCAGGATTCTCCTCTAAAAATATAGAAATAGCATCAGAAACGATTGATTGTACTATTCCATCAATATCAGAATTCACAAGTTTGGCTTTTGTTTGCCCTTCAAATTGAGGATTAGGTAATTTTACTGCTACAACTGCTGTTAAACCTTCTCTAATGTCTTCTCCTGTTAATTTAATTTCCCTGTTTCTTTTTGGTATTGGCTTTTTTCTAATATAATCATTAATAGATCTAGTTAGTGCAGAACGAAATCCAGATAAATGAGTTCCACCGTCAACTGTATTTATACTATTTGCAAAGGTCAATACGCATTCTTTATAAGAAGTATTATATTGTATAGATACTTCAACATTTACATTATTTTTACTTCCTTTAAAATAGATAGGAGTTTTATTTATAACTTTTTTATTTGAGTTTAAATGTTCTACAAAAGTCCTAATCCCTCCGTTATATTGAAAAGTAATTTCTTTAGACCCTTGACTTCTTTCGTCTACGATACTAATATTAACACCAGCATTTAAAAAAGCTAGTTCCTTTAATTTTCTTTGTAATATTTCAAATGAATAATCAACTACGGAAAAAATAGTTGGATCTGGATGAAATGTAATTTTTGTACCTTGTTTATTAGTTTTCCCAATTTCTTTAATGTTGCCTAAAGGTTTTCCTAATGAATAGCTTTGTATGTATATATTACCATTGCGATATACTTCTACTGTAAACAAATCACTTAATGCATTAACACATGAAATTCCTACACCATGCAATCCACCAGAGACTTTATATGATTTTTTATCAAACTTTCCTCCAGCATGTAATTTAGTTAGGACTATTTCTAAAGTTGAAATTCCAGAAAAACGTTCATCTGGATATGGTTCAACTGGGATTCCACGTCCATCATCCAAAACAGTTATAGAATTATCTGTATGAATCATTACATGGATTATTTTGCAATATCCAGCTAAAACTTCATCTATCGAATTATCTAAAACTTCATAAACTAAATGATGTAATCCACGTATACCAGTAGAGCCTATATACATTGCAGGACGAGTACGTACTGCTTCTAATCCTTCAAGTACTTGAATATTTGAAGCGTTATAATTATTTTTATTATTTGATGGATTATTCATAAAACAATAACTCCTCCAGGTAATCTAACAATGAATAATAATATTATTATATAATAAAATCATCAGAGTTAATTAATAATATTTTTAGATATTTTATATTGTTTTCATCGGCATAACAATATATAAATAACTTTTATCTATTTCAGAATAAATAACTATTGGTTTTAAACTCTCTGGCAATCCAATCATAATATAATCTTCATTTACTTCTTGTAATATATCTTTAATAAAATATGGATTGCAACTAAAATTTATATTAGTACCATTATAATCAATATTAAAAGTAGATCTCCCATATCCTATTCCAGTAGTTTCTGCTGAAACTAAACATAGACCTTTTTCAAAATGTAAATTCACAACAGATAAGATTTTTTTTAGTGGATTGTTTTCAGTTAAAATTGCCATTTGTTTCATAATATTTAAAGTTTGAACTACAGGGAGTTTTACATTTATTTTTAGTTGTTCCTTGATAGGAATAATTTTCTTATAATCTGGATACTCTCCATTGAGAGTAGCAGTAAAAAATATAATATTATTGTTTTTAATAGCTAGCTTGTTATCCAAAATTCCTA
>JAISIG010000033.1 GCA_031262135.1 Endomicrobium sp. | reverse complement strand
TTTAATAAAAACTTACCTCAGTCCTATCGATTAAAGATAGCCATGGATAGAAAAAAAGATCAAACATATTTTCTATATAGACTTACAGGTAAAATACTATCTAAAATAATATTCCCACTCGCAACATATACTAAACAAGAAGTTAAGGGAATTTATTCCCAACTTAAATTTAATATTGAGATGCAAAAAGAAAGTCAAGATTTATGTTATGGGAAAACTCATGAAATTTTAAAACTATATTGTAGTCAAAGTAAGAAAAATTGTGGAAATATAGTTAATATTCATGGGAATATTCTAGGGCAGCATAACGGAATATGGAATTATACCATAGGGCAACGTAAATTACTATGTACAAATATAAAACAGAAAGCTACATCGTTACCATTATATGTAATAAAAATTTTACCAAGCAAAAATGAAATTATTGTTAGTGATAATAAATTAGATCTTTATTCTTCGTATTGTACTGTAACAAATGTCGTATGGCATATTCCCTTACAAACAAATATTATTCATTGCATAATAAAGCTAAGATCACAACATTTAGGAGCTAAAGCCATGATTATTGTAAATAAGCTAACAGTAAAATTTCATGAGCCACAAAAGGCTATTACCCCAGGACAAAGTGCAGTATTTTATAATGGAGATTATGTCATTGGTGGAGGGATTATTCTTTAGAAAAATTTTCTTTCAATGAGATTAAATAATAAATCCTGTTTAACAATCATCTTATGTTTTTCTGTCTTAGTATAATCTGTGTATCCACATAAATGTAGAATCCCATGAATGATCAAATAAGCCAGCTCAGCTTTCCATGTATTGTTATATGTACGTGCTTGTTCCTGTGAATACTTTTTAGCAATATAAATTTCCCCTATAAATAATTTAGGAATTAATAGGAAAGATATAATATCTGTTATAGCTTTCTTCTGTTTGTACTGTTCATTTAAACGTATCATATTCTTGTCAGAAATTATTATACAGTTTAAAGTACATATATCTATTTTTTCTTCTATTAATGTTATACTTATTACTGTTTTTAATGTTGCAATATATTTTTGTGGAAAATTGATAAAATTTATATTAATATTATTCATAATATAACAAATTCCAAGCACACTTCATTTCATTATCCTATTTATTCCTAAAGTTAACAGTTGCTCATCATTAACATCATTTGGGGCATTTACCATTAAATCAATAGCATTTTGTGTTTTTGGAAAAGCTATAACCTCTCGTATAGATTTTGTTCCAAGTATTAAGGCACATAATCTGTCAAAACCTAATGCTATACCTCCATGAGGAGGAGCTCCATATGATAAAGCATCCAATAAAAAACCAAATTTATTTTTATAATCTTTATATGAAATCCGTAACAAATCGAAAATTTTTCTCTGTACATCATTCTTATTTATTCTTATAGATCCACCACCTATTTCTATTCCATTGAGAATTATATCATATGATTTTGATTTAATGAAACCTATATTACGTTGATTTTTTAAAGAAAATAAATCTAAATCATTTTTAGGAGCAGTAAACGGATGATGAAAAGATTCAAATTTATTTTGATCTGTATTAAATGTAATAAGAGGGAAATCTACAACCCAAAGAAAACTAAATTTTTTATCATTACCCATACCAAGTTTATTGCCTATTTTTAATCTAAGCTGACCTAAACAATTAATTACTGTATTTTTATTTCCATCAGCAATAAATACTAATAAATCTCCTTGTTTTACATTACATGTTAATAAAATATTACTTAGTTCGTTTTTTGAAAAAATCTTTTCAAGATTAGATTCAATGCCTTTAGAACTACTCTTCACCCATGAAAGTCCTTTAGCACCTAACATTTTAACAAATTCAATAATATTCTTTAGTGTAGACTTAGATAATATTGCTCCGTTAGGAATACATAATCCTTGTACTGTCCCACCTTGTGATATTATAGTAGAGAATATTCTACTATCCTTGAACTCATGAGATAAGTTCTTGATTTCCATATTAAACCTTATATCTGGATTCTCTGACCCATATTTCAAAATTGCATCCTCATAAGTCATACATTTAAATGGAATTTCCAAATCAATATTTAGAATCAGTTTAAATATTTTAGAAATCATTCTTTCAATAAGATTCATAATAATGCTTTCATTAATATACGACATTTCAATATCTATTTGTGTAAATTCTATTTGTCTATCAGAACGTAAATCTTCATCTCTAAAACATTTTACTATCTGATAATATTTATCAAATCCAGAAATCATTAAAATTTGTTTAAATATTTGAGGAGATTGAGGTAATGCAAAAAATTTACCATGATATATTCTAGAAGGAACTAAAAAATCTCTTGCTCCTTCTGGAGTAGACTTAGTTAAACTTGGAGTTTCAATTTCTATAAATTGTTCTGTATGTAAAAAATCTCTTATTATTTTTGAGATCTTGCTACGTGTTATTAAATTATGTTGTAATTGAGGTCGTCTTAAATCTAAATATCTATATTTTAATCTTAATTCTTCAGAACAATTCTTTTGAGTTGCAATAGGAAATGGAAGATTCTCTGAAGTATTTAATATATATATATGGTCTACTAATAATTCAATTGTTCCTGTTCCTATACCATTATTACAAGTTCCTTTTGGTCTACGTTGTATTACCCCAGTTACACTAATCACATATTCATTACGTAGTTGAGTTGCTATTTGAAATGATTTTCTATTATTGGGATCAAAAACCAGCTGCAGGATTCCTTCCCTATCTCTGATATCTACAAAGATTAGCGAACCATGATTCCTATATGAATTAACCCATCCATATAATGTAATTTCTTTTCCTATACTATTTTCTCTCAAATTGCCACAGTAATCACTACGTTGTTTCATTATTATTACCTTGTATTTTATCTTATTTTTCTAACTTACGTTTCAAAAGATTCAAGTGGGTTAATAATTCATTAGGAATAGTATTACCAAATGGTTTATAAAATTCTTCTATCATCATAAGTTCCTTGCGCCATTCATCTTTATTAATTAATAATAATTTACTTAAAACTTCTGGATCAATTTGTAAATCATTTGTATCTATAGTATTTTGTATTGGTAATAAACCTATTGCAGTTTCTTTTGCGCTAACATTTCCATGTATTCTATCTATCATCCACTTTAAAATTCTAAAATTTTCTCTATATCCTGGCCACATAAAATTCCCTTGTTGATCTTTACGAAACCAATTTACCATAAATATTTTAGGAGGATCTTGTAATTGTTTACCAATATTTAACCAATGTTTGAAATAATCTCCCATATTATATCCACAGAATGGTAACATTGCCATAGGATCTCTACGAACACATCCTATTTTGCCACTTGCTGCTGCTGTTGTTTCTGAACCTAAAATAGAAGCTAAAAAAACACCATTACTCCACCCATTAGCTTCATAAACAAGCGGAAGTGTATCACTACGTCTCCCTCCAAATATAATACCAGAAATTGGAACCCCGTGAGGATTATTATATTCTTTAGATAAAGTAGGACAATTATACATTGAAACAGTAAATCTTGAATTTGGATGAGCTAGTGGGCTTACTATATTGCTATTTACATTATTCCCATTCCAATCAGTAATATTCTGCGGAATAATATTTGACATTCCCTCCCACCATGGAGTGTTATCAATGTTATTAATAGCAGTATTTGTAAATAAAGTAGGGAAAAATTTATTATTAGTTAATGTCTTCATCATAGTAGGATTTGTTTTAATAGATGTACCTGGTGCTACTCCAAAAAATCCAGCTTCAGGATTAATAGCGTAGAGTTTACCATTAGACCCTATATGAATCCAAGCAATATCATCTCCTAATGTCCAAATTTTATAGTCTTTAAAAATAGGCTCAAGTAGAGCTAAATTTGTCTTTCCACAAGCTGAAGGAAAAGCTCCAAGGAAATATAATATATTTCCATTCGGGCATTGTACACCTATAATGATCATATGTTCAGCAAGCCAATTTTGTTTCAATCCCATATAAGATCCAATTCTCAAAGAAAAACACTTCTTACCAAGTAAAGCATTTCCTCCATATCCTGATCCAAAACTCATAACCATATTGGATTCAGGGAAATGCATAATAAATCTCCTATTAGGATTAACATCTCCTACTGAATGAATACCTCTAAAAAAATCATTAGAGCTTTCAATATGTTGTATAGCAACATTTCCAACTCTAGTCATAATACGCATACTTAATGCAACATATAAAGAATCAGTTACTTGTACACCATTTTTAGAATATGGAGAATCTGGATTTCCCATAACAAATGGTATAACATACATTGTTCTACCTTGCATAGCTCCTTTAAATAAATTTATCATTTTCTCTCTAGCAAGATTTGGATGCATCCAATTATTATTTAGTCCAGCAAAGTTTTTTGATTTTGTACAAACAAATGTTAAATGTTCAGTTCTTGCTACATCATTAGGATTTGATCTATGATAATATGAATTTGGGAATTTAGTTTGATTTAACTCATGTAAAATAAACCTCCCGTCAAATTTAGATTTCATAGCAAGCTCTACTAAATTATATGCCTCATTCTGCGTACCATCCATAACATATGTTTTTTTAGGAAGCAGAAGTTCTTCCATATCTTTTATAAATATTTGCATTTTAGCATTCATAATATAATTTATAACCTCCATTAGAATTTAATAGTTATTGTTCTCATGTTTGTTTCTGCTTATAAAAAGTTTACAATACCTTATAATGTAATTCACTATTCCAGAAATAGCATATAAAACGAAAAATATAAAAATAATATTGTGTAAAAAAGCAAACATTGCCAATACAATAACAATTAACAAAATTAACAATCTAAATATCTTTGGGTTGGATAACTTAATCCCTTTTAAAGACATATAAGGTATATTAGATATCATAAGCAAAGACAATATCAACACAATCGTAGGCATAATTTTAAAAAATATAGATATGTTATGCATACATAATGGAATAGTTTTAAAAGTTAAATTATTAAATTTATACCTTAATGCAAAAGAAATCAACACACCTGCTGCTGCTGGTGTTGGCAACCCTGCAAACATGTTGTTTAATACAATGTTTTTTGCTTGTATATTAAATTTAGCAAGTCTTAAAAGACTACACAAAACAAAAATAGCTGATAGAGCTAAACCAAGTATTCTCATAGGTTTCAAGGCTATTTGATAAATCATTATTGCTGGAGCTACACCAAACGAAATTGAGTCTCCTAAAGAATCTAGATAGATGCCAAAATCACTAGTAGTCTTTGTCATTCTAGCAATTCTACCATCTGCCATATCAAAAAGAAGTGATAGTATGATCAACCATGATGCTTGATGGAAATTTCCACCTATGGAAGATACTATCGATAAATATCCACAAATTATATTTCCACATGTCAAAATAATAGGAACAATATAAATAACTTTTTTAAATTTATTCTCCATAAATTAATTTACTATACATTTTTAATTGCTACTATTGTAACTCCGGATATAACTTTATTCCCTTTTCTTACTATGACATCAACATGATTTGGCATATATAAATCTACCTGTGATCCAAATTTGATGACTCCTAGTTTATCTCCTTGATTGAGATAATCTCCTTGTTTTACCCAGGTGATACAACGTCTCGCTATCATCCCAGCAATTTGTTTAATAATATATCTGCCACTTGCATTTTCTACTGTTATTATGTTTTGCTCATTTTGCAAATGAGCCTTTCCGTTCATTGCATGTAAAAAATTTCCAGGCCTATACTCGATGTTTGTTACTATACCAGAAATAGGAGAACGTTGCAAGTGAATATCAAAAATAGACAAAAAAACTCTAATAAATTTTCCTGTTTCATTTCGATCTACTTCAATAACAGTTCCATTGCATGGTGCAATTATGTAAGGGTCACCATAGGTTATTTTTATTTTTGGATCTCTAAAAAAATAAAGAAAAAAACAAGTTAAAATAAATAATAAAACTCCTAAAAGAAAAAAAATAATAGTATACCTTGATAGTATAAAACAAAATAAACAAACAATTGATAATGATATAATAAACGGATGTCCTTCTTTAACAATTTTCAAATCATCACCTCCATCACATCAGGATATATCATATTATATACTAAGCAAGAGAATTGTGTTCTTTTAATTTCCAAATTAAATAAGTATTAATAAATTCATCAATGTTACCATCAATTACCAAATCAATCTGTGTCATTTCATATCCTGTTCTGTGATCTTTAACTAATTTATATGGCATAAAAACATAAGATCTTATTTGATTTCCCCATTGGATAGAATCTTGTGTATGATAATGTTGTTCACAATAAGATAGTTTTTTATTATGTTCAAATTGATACAATTTAGCTCTCAATAGTTTCATTGCTATTGTCTTGTTTTGATTTTGAGATCTTTCATTTTGAGATTGGACTACTATCCCTGTTGCTAAATGTGTTATTCTAACAGCAGAGTCAGTTGTATTGACATGTTGTCCGCCTGCTCCTGATGATCTATATGTATCAATCCTGATATCTTTACCTTTAATCAGTATATCAATATCTTTTTCCAATTCTGGAATTACATCTACTGAACAAAAGGAAGTATGTCGTCTTTTGTTTGAATCGAAAGGTGAAATCCTTACAAGTCTATGTACTCCTATTTCAGACTGTAATAGGTTATAAGCATATTCTCCTTGGACAATTATAGTTACACTTTTTATGCCTGTTTCATCTCCATACAATGTGTTTACAATGTTAAATTTAAATTTTTTGTTTTCTGCCCATCTTGAATACATTCTAACTAAGATTTGCACCCAATCGCAAGCTTCTGTACCACCAGCTCCTGCGTGTATAGATACAATAGCATTATTATAATGCTTCATATCCTTTAAATTAGCTTTAACTTCAAAAATTAACAATTCTTTTTCTAATTTTTTTGTTTCAATATTAATAGATTGTAAGAGAGATTCATCTTCTTCTAATTTTGCAATTTGCTTTAATTCTATTAAATAATCAACTTGAGTATAAAGCTTATTGAATGAGCAACATAAATCTTTCAAATTATTCAACACATTAATAGTTTCCATAGCATGTATTGAGTCATCCCAAAAATGAGGCTTTAATATATTAGCTTCTAAGCGTTGTATCTTTTGTTCCTTTAACTTTATATTAAAGATACCTTCTTATCATATTTATTCTATCTTTATATAAACTAAGCATTCTTTTTACATGCATCCTTTTATTTCATATATATTATATATATGGATTATATAATATATACATAAGTAAGACAAAAACAAAACACATTTTGATAAATATATCTCCATGCAAGGTATAAAATGTTTTGAAATGATTTTGCATTACTGAGCAAGAAATGGCAGTACTTTTCCCATTAATAGTACTAATAATAATCTTTCCAGTAATATCTATTAGCCCAGAAATTCCTGAATTAGATGAAATCATAACAACTTTTCTATTTTCAACAGCTCTAAATACATTCATTATAAAATGTTGATATAAAACAGCAGTATTATTAAACCAAGCATCATTTGCATGATTGGTAAGAATTCTAGCACCATTCATAACAAATTGACTTGCAATTTCAGGGAAAAAATTTTCAGAGCAAATTAGTGTTCCTAAATTAATATTTTTATATTTTAAGATATTCACATCTGTGCCTTTTATAAAGTTTTCTAATTGATTCAATGGCATAAAAACTTTAGTTAAAAATGTAAAACTTAGTGGGATATATTCCCCAAAAGGAATTAAATGCTTTTTTTTATGCAATAAAAAACTACTTGTTTCTCTTATTACTACGATAGCATTAGATTGCTCTCCATATATATTGTTATAGACTGTTCCAATTATATTACAACATTTTGTTTTACGCATTATATTTCTTATATATTTAAAAACAGCTTTATTTTGTGGAATACATGCTGGAATAGCAGTTTCTGGCCATACTACCAAATCATATTTGGTTTGTGCTATTTTATTCACATGTCTTTCTAAATTTAATAAAATATCATTGATATAGTTAATATCTAACTTTTTATACTGTTCAATATTTGGTTGTATTATTACTACTTTTAAACTATCATCTCCAAAATTTTTACTAAATTTATGTATTCTTACTTTTCCAATTATAAAAATGAAAAAAAAAAGAATTAAAGATATATAAACATATTGTAATTTGTAATATAAAATATCTTTTATGGATAGATTAATCTTTTTATTTGTTGTTAATAAAAAATAACAACAAAAATTAAAAAATATTATTATAAATGATATCCCATATATTCCAGTAAATTCAACAATTTGTATTATAGAGAGAAATTTAAATTGAGAATATCCAATTAAAATCAAAGGAAATCCAGTAAATAAATATGTTCTTATATATTCAAGTAATACCCATAGACAGGAACAGCAGATTATAAAATTTATATTATAAGTGACGATTTTTGAAAATAACTTTACAAAAAAACTCCATACTCCCCAGTATAATGATACATAGATCCATAAAAGCAAAGATAATATACTAGCTTTAAAAATCCCAAGATATAAATTTAATGGTTGAACAATCCAAAATAAGCTCAATATATTACATACAAAACCTGATATAAATCCATATATAAAAGAGTATTTAGTTTTGTTTGTTAGTACAATGTAAATTAATGGAATAAATGATAGCCATATTGTAAAATCACAACATACATTTGGAAAAGAACACATTGTAAAAAACCCACTTGATAAACAATATATAAATGGTTTATACTTATTTTGATATGTTATTCTCATAAAATAGATACTTATTTATTAATAAGTTTTATCAATACAAATTTTAAAAATATGTTCTATCGATTTATCTCTAATTTTATTCATCATAGAACGAAATAAAATGAAAGCTTCTTGTTGATATTCTAATTTTGGATCTTGATGAGCATATGCTCTAAAACTAACTCCATGTTTTAACTGTTCTAGACAAGATAAATTTTGACGCCATGATATATCTATTGTTTGTAAAATAATTATTTGTTGTATGTTAATTTGTATATTTTCTAATTTTGCTTTATATATCTTAAGTATCTCCTTCAAAATATCGTATTTAATCTTATCTTGTTTTATCAGTGATTTTGAATTATTAAATTTATATTGAAATAAAAAAGTATTTAATATCCAATTACGTATGTTTTTTAAATCATTATAGGTTAAATACTTATTTCCTTTAGCTAAACTGTTAATATGATTTAATATTGAATCTTTAATAAAAAAATAAACTATTATATTGATATTATCTTTCTCTATAATATTATTACGTAATTTATATATAATTTCCCTTTGTTTATTAATAACATCATCAAAATCAATAAGTTGTTTTCTTAAATCAAAATTCATATTTTCTATCTTTTTTTGTGCAGTGGCTATAGCTTTTGTTATCCATGGATGTTGTATGTCCTCATTATCTTTTAATCCTAATTTCCTCATAAAAATTGATATTTTATCTGAGCCAAAAAGTCTCATTAGCTCATCTTCCATAGATAAGAAAAATCTAGATGAACCAGGATCTCCTTGTCTGCCGGATCTTCCTCTCAATTGATTATCTATTCTTCTAGATTCATGTCTTTCTGTTCCTATAATGTGAAGACCACCATATTTTTTTATTTCTTCTCTTTGATCTATATTGCCTGCTCCTAAAATAATATCTGTTCCTCTTCCTGCCATGTTTGTTGCTATTGTTACTGCTCTAATTACTCCAGCATTAGCAATAATTTTAGCTTCAATTTCGTTATGTTTAGCATTCAAAACATTATGAGGAATTCCTCTATCTGTTAAATATTTAGAAATTCTTTCAGATTTTTCAATAGATCTTGTACCTACTAGTACAGGTTGGCCTTTTCTCCAGCATAATTCAATTTCTTGTATTATTGCATGTATTTTTTCTTTTTCTGTTCGGTATATTACATCAGGATAATCTTTTCTTATCATAGGCTTATTTGTTGGCACTTCAACAACACCTAATTTATAAATTTTCCAAAATTCGTTAGCTTCATTTAAAGCTGTACCAGTCATCCCTGACAGTTTTCTATACATTCTAAAAAAGTTTTGAAAGGTTATGGTTGCCAATGTTATATTTTCATTATGGATTGTTAAATGTTCTTTGGCTTCAATAGCTTGATGTAATCCATCTGCCCATCTTCTTCCATACATTAATCTACCTGTAAATTCATCAACTATCACTATATTGTCATCTTTAACAACATAATCAATATTTTTATGAAATAATTTATTAGCTTTAATTGCTTGAAGAATATGGTGAACCCATTCTGATTGAACATCATCATAAAGATTGGTTATTCCTAATAATTTTTCAGATTTTTTGATTCCATTTTCTGTTAAACTTACTGAATGGTTTTTTTCATCAATAATATAGTCACTACCACTTTCTAAACTAATACCAGAATATTTTGCTTTAATTTCTTCTTCTTCAGTTATATATTTCCCTTTTAACTGCAATACTATACTGTTAGATATGTAATATTTTTTATCTTTTAGTTCACTATTCCCAGATATAATTAATGGAGTTCTCGCTTCATCAATCAATATTGAATCTATTTCATCTACAATAGCATAATGAAGAGTCCTAAGCACTTTATCGTTTTTTCTTAACACCATATTATCTCTTAAATAATCAAATCCAAGTTCATTGTTTGTTACGTAAGTAATATCACAATGATAAGCTATTTTTCTATTTTTGGTAGTTGTACTTTGTTCAATATATCCAACTGTTAATCCTAATTTTTCATAAATAGCTTTCATCCAATTATGATCCCTTTTTGCAAGATAATCATTTACAGTTACTATATGAACTCCATTTCCAGATAAAGCATTTAAGTATGCAGGTAAAGTAGCTACTAAAGTTTTTCCTTCTCCTGTCTTCATTTCAGCTATTTTTCCATTATGAAGAATATACCCTCCCATAATTTGTACATCAAAATGTCTTAACCCTATAGTTCTTACTGATGCTTCTCTAACACAAGCAAACGCTTCTGGCAAAATCTCATCAAGAGTTTGGCCTTGTAATATACGTTGTTTGAATTCAATAGTTTTATTTTTTAATTCTTTGTCTGTGAGTTTTTTTATCAATAGTTCTAAAGCATTAACTTTATTGACTATTAATTTAATTACTTTCAAATCTCTATAGTTTTGAGATCCAAAAATATTTTTTAAAATACCTTTTATCATAATTTGATCCTTTTCTTTTGCATCTCATATAAATTGTAAAAGAATTTGATTACAAACAAACACATATTTTTGATTCAGCATAATATTCCCGTTATGATTTATTAATAGGTTATTAAGTAAACATTTTTTAAGAGCAATATAATGCTTTCTATACTCAGTAAAATACTTAATTGGAACACCTTCTTTTAGAAGTCTTAATCCAAGAATTATACTTTCTACTCTATTGGTAAGCTTATTAATCTTTTCAACTTCAGCTTTTGGATTAATATTACGTTGTATTAAATCTATATATTTCAATATATTATCAATATTTTTGTATCTTGTATGATTTAAATATCCTGATGCACCAGCTCCTATACCTATGTATTCGTTGTTTCTCCAATAATGTATATTATGTAAAGATTCTTTGTTTTTTTTTGCCCAATTTGAAATTTCATAATGTTCATATTGATAGTTAGATAGCTTTGTTACAGTGTATTTATACATATTACGTTGTACATTATCATTAATGTTGAGATTTTTTTTGTAAAAAAAAGTATTTTTTTCTAACATCATAGGATAAATAGATAAATGTTCACTACTCAACGTTAAAACTATATCTAAAGTTTTTCTCCAACTATTTGTTGTATGATATGGAAATCCATATATCAAGTCAATATTAATATTACTAAATCCTACTTTTCTTGCTAGTTTATATATATTAATAAACGTTTGAAAGGTATATGTCCTGCCAAGATATTTAAGTTCTCTATCATGAACTGTTTGTAAACCTAAACTTAATCTATTTACTCCAGAATCTTTTAATATTTTTAGTTTATCCAAAGATGTAGAATCAGGATTAAGTTCAATTGTAAATTCTTTTGGTTTATTTAAATATAAAACATTATTTATATTCTTTAATAAGCTTTGAAGTTGTACTGTAGATAATATAGAAGGAGTCCCTCCTCCTATATAAAATGAATATATTGATTGATTTTTGAATAAAGACATTTCTTTGATTAAAGCATTAACATATTCATCTACAATGAATTTATTATATTTAACAGAAAAAAAACTACAATAAAAACATTTATTATAACAAAACGGTATATGTAAATATACACTTGTTAACATTAAAATTATTTATTTTTTCTAAGAATTTCTGTTATGGCACCAATGGAAGCCATCATTTTACTAGTTTCAAGTGGAAGAAAAATTTTTGTAGCTGTTCCATTAGCAATTTTATTTAAAGTATCTAAGTATTTTATTAGTAATAGATCGTTCGTTGGATGCCCATTATGAATGGCTTTATAAAGAGTTTCTATTTTATATTTTTCTGCTTCTGTTACTTTTTTTATAGCTTCTGTTTTTCCAATAGCTTCTAATATTTGCTTTTCTTTTAACGCTTCAGCCTCAAGTATAACAGCTTGTTTTCCTCCTTCGGCTTTAAGAATTTCAGCTTGTCTAAGCCCTTCTGCTTCTAAAATATTAGCTCTTTTTTCTCTTTCTGCTTTCATTTGTTTAGACATAGCATTTGTTATATCTTTTGGAGGATCTATTTTTTGGATTTCAACCCTTGTTACTTTCACTCCCCATTTATCAGTAGCTTCATCAAGGACTGCTCTTAATTGTGTATTAATATTTTCTCTTGATGTAAGTGTACTATCAAGCTCCATATCCCCAATGACATTTCTTAAATTGGTTTGTGCTAATTTCAAAGCTGCTATAGCAAAATCTTCTATATTATATACAACTTTTACAGGATCAGTAACTTGAAAATAAATTACTGCGTCAACGAGTACAGAGACATTGTCTTTTGTTATGACACTTTGAGGAGGAACATCTATCACTCGTTCTCTCATATCTACTCTTAATATTCTCTGAAAAATTGGAATAATAATATTAGCCCCAGAATTTTTTGTACCAGTATATTTTCCTAAGGTTTCAACAAGGCCTTTTTCATATTGTCTTATTATTTTAATAGAATTTGCTACAAGAACAATTATGAAACATAGTGTTAGCCAAACTAATACATCCATAATTCTCAACCACCTTATTTCAATGTATTTTATAGACGCTTAATGTTGTTCCATCTATACTTGCTATAATCACTGTTTCTCCTACTGTAATTTCTACATTAGATTTAGCTCTCCATATTTCATTTGACACTTTTACTAAGCCTACATCAGTAGGAGTTATAGTAGTAATTACTCTAGCTTTAGAATTTATTAGAGCATCAACATTAGAACGTAAATGTGTGAATTTTGATTTCATAATCATTTTAAAAATAGGTTTAATTAAGTACAATGATGCAAAAGATCCTATAAAGAAAAAAATTAAATCTATATTATAAAAAGATTTGAAATAAAAAGAAAACAATCCTGCAAATAAAGCACCAATTGTCAAACAAAAGAAGAAAAAAAATGATGGAATGCATATTTCTAAAGTTATGAAAACTAATGAAAATAATATCCATGTAGAATATGTCATCATAATAATCTCCATCTACTTATAGGCCAGTAAATGCAAAATGCTTTACCTTTAATATATTTGTCAGGTAATGTTCCCCAAAAACGAGAATCAAAAGATACATCTCTATTATCTCCTAACATCATGTAATGCCCTTGTGGAATAACAATAGGACCGAAATTATTACATTCTGCATGGTTTTCATTTATTGAAATAACATATGGTTCATATATTAACTTTCCATTAACAAAAAGTTTGTTGTTTTTAATCTCAATAGTATCTCCTGCTATACCTACACATCTTTTAATAAAGTCTTTTGTTATTCCAGTTGATCTTTCAAAAACTGTCATTGCCTTTGGTGGACATTGAAAAACAACAATATCTCCACGCTTGATATTTTGTATTTTTATATAACGCTTCCCTGTTTGGTGAAAAGGACGACGAATTCCATAAATGAACTTATTTACAAAGATGTGATCTCCCTCAATTAGAGTATTGTTCATACTTCCTGATGGAATCTTAAATGCTTGTATTAAGAAAAACATAATAAAGGCTGATGCAATTAAAGAAGTCCATCCAGCATCAACCCATGAGTATATATCTTTAAATAGTTTATTTGAAGATATTGGTTTATAATATTTTCTTATAAGAATCATGCTTATGTTTATAAGTAATATTATACACCCAATGATAAATAGTCTTTCTTCCATTATATCACCTGCCTATTAAACGTCAATCTAAACTTATTTTAAATAAATTAATAAAAGTATCAGAAGGAATATAAACTTTCCCAAATTTTTTCATTTTAAGTTTACCTTCTCTTTGTTTTTCTAATAATTTACGTTTCCTAGATATATCGCCACCATAACATTTAGCTAGTACATCTTTACGTAATGCAGATATATTTTCTCTAGCAATAATTTTATTGTTTGCCTTTGCTTGTATTGGAATATTAAACATTTGTCTTGGAATTATTTCTTTCAATTTATTTATATATATCTTAGCAACATTATACACTTTAGTCCTATGTACAATTATAGTTAATTCATTTATTACTGTAAAATTTATTAACATTTCTAATTTTACTAAATCACTATATTCAAATCCTATATGTTTATAAGAAAACGAAGCATATCCTTTTGATATTGATTTTAATACAGTATGAAAGTTAATAATTATTTCTGCTAAAGGAATATTATATGTTAACATCACACTAATAGTACTTACATACTTCATGAATTTTTGACTGCCACGTTTTTGGTGACATAATTCTATAATTTTACCTAAATATTTTACAGGAGTAGTAATAACAATTTCAACATATGGTTCTAAAATTTCTGCAATTTTAATGTTATTAGGAATTTGAGAAGGATGATCTATTGTAATTACATTCCCCTTATATTTAAACTTATATACTACACTTGGAAAAGTAATAATAATATTAAGATTAAACTCTCTTTCAAGGCGCTCTTGTATAATTTCCATATGTAAAGACCCTAAAAAACCGCATCTAAATCCTAATCCCAAGGCTTGCGATTTATCTGCAGTATAATTAAATGATGAATCAGAAAGTCGTAATTTCTCTAAAGCAATTTTGAGATTATTATATTCAGACATGTTATTAGAGTAAATGCTTGCAAATATAAAAGGAGTACTTTGTTCATGAATATTATGAAGCTTTAAATCTTTTTTGACTTGATTCCTACTTACATCAGTAATAGTTTCTCCTATTTTTATATTATGTATGTCTTTTATCCCTATCCCTGTAACTATATATCCAACGTCTCCCGAAGAAAGAATATCAGTTTCCACCATAGAAAGCTTCATATATCCAACTTCTAAAACTTTATATTCTCTATGCGATGGGCTAAATAGAATCTTCATATTTTTTCTAATTATTCCTTCAAACACTCTAATTAACAGTACAGCTCCACGATATGGATCATAAAAAGAATCAAATATTATGGCTAATAGTGAAGTATCTAGTATAATTTTTGCTGGTGGAATATCATTAATCAATGAATTAATTAATGTGTCTATCCCAATATTTTTTTTTGCACTTATCAGAAGTGGTTTTTTATCAATGTTGAGTTCACTTTGAATTTGTTTACACGTACTACTAATGTTAGAGTTAACAAGATCAATTTTATTAATTACTGGAATAATAATTAATCTAGCCTTTTTGGCTAGTAATGCATTTGCAATAGTTTGAGCTTCAACACCTTGGGTAGCGTCTATTACAAGTATAGCTCCTTCACAAGCAACAAGGGCTCTAGTAACTTCATAACTAAAATCAACATGTCCAGGTGTATCAATTAAATTAAATATATATCTAGTATTATTTGAATGAATATAATCCATTCTAACAGACTTAGCTTTTATTGTAATTCCTCTTTCTTTTTCAAGTTGCATATTATCAAG
>JAISIG010000001.1 GCA_031262135.1 Endomicrobium sp. | reverse complement strand
CCACATTTGGATAATATAATCTAATCAATTCTCCTTTTGAAGTATAGCTCGCAGTTAAAAATCTATTTCCTATTATTGCATCATTAAAATACTTTTCCATTTCTTTGCTCCTTATTTATTATAATATATTATTATTTAGGGTCGCTGTAGGCAGCGACCCCTACACATTTTTATTGTAGGGGCACCTGCCTACAGGTGCCCGTTATTTAAATTAATGTTTTGATTTCTGTTTCTATGTTTTTGATTTTTTCTTTTAATAATAGTGCCCTGTCTTCTTCTGTTTTTTCTTTCTTCAATGCTATTTCTATGCTGTCTATTTGCTCTTTCAATTTTTCCAATTTTTCAACTATATTTAGTGATTCATATTTTGCTTTATTTGTATCTTCTAATTTTGTTAATAATTTTGTTTCTCCATTTTCTAGCAAATACTGCTCTCCAAATGATGGTATAGTTACTGGCAAATTAGTCTCTTCTTCTATTTTTTGCTTTAATACTATTTGACCTTCTGGTTCACCATGAACTAGGAATATCTGCTTAGGCTTTCTTATAAATGAATATATAAAATTCATAAGCCATTCTTGATCTGCATGACCAGAATATCCTTCAATATATTCTATTCTTGCATTTATTGCGATTTCTTCTCCATATATTTTTACAGTTTCTGCACCATTAACTATTGTATGTCCCAATGTTCCAGGAGCTTGGTATCCAACAAAAAGTATAGTACTATTAGGATTCCATAAATTGTGTTTTAAATGATGTTTTATTCTTCCCACATCACACATTCCACTTGCAGAAATTATTATTGAAGGAATGTTACTTTCGTTCAATGCTTTAGAATCTTCGGCTGTTTTTGAAAAATTTAGTCCTGGGAAATCTAATGGGCTATTTCCCTGTTTTAATCTGTTTCTAACTTCTTCTTCAAATAAATCCATATTTTCCTTAAATATTTCTGTAGCTGATATTGCAAGAGGACTATCAACATATACTGGAACGCTCATTAATTTGTTATACTGTTTTTTAAATTCTTCTGATTGTTCAGAATCCTTTAGTTTATCGATTTCAAATAATATTTCCTGAGTTCTGCCAACTGCAAAGGATGGTATTATAACTGTACCATTTTTTTCTAAAGTTTCAGACACTATGTTTAAAAACAACTTTGCTTTATCATCATTTCGCATATGAAATCTATTTCCATATGTTGATTCCATTATTAAGTAATCTGCATCTTCAATCATTGTTGGTGAATCTAGAAGCGGTATATCGTTGTTTCCTAAATCGCCAGTAAACACTGCTTTTTCTATTTTATTGTTTTCCTTTATCCATACTTCTATTATTGCAGACCCTAACATGTGCCCCGCATCATTAAATCTGAGTTTAATGTTTTCATCCACATCTATTATGGTGTCATATTTCACTGGAGCAAAAATCTCTAAAGATTTTTCGGCATCTTCAGCGGTGTATAATGGGGATTTTATTGCTTCACCTTTTCGGATTCTTTTTTTGTTTCTCCATTCAAGTTCTACTTCTTGTATATGTCCACTATCTGGAAGCATTATAGAACACAAATCACAAGTCGCCTTGGTCGCAATAACGTCTCCTCTATACCCTTCTTTATAAAGTTTTGGGATTCTACCAGAATGATCTATGTGCGCATGAGTTAAAATCATAAAATCTATTTCATTTACATCAAATAAAAAATCACTCTCATTCTCCAGTTCTTCTACTGCTTGTCCTTGAAACATTCCACAATCTACTAAAAACTTCTTTCCTGCACCTTCTACTAAAAAATTAGAACCAGTTACTGTTTTTGTAGCACCTAAAAAAGTTATTTTCAAATATATCATCCTCACAAAATTTATTTAAGTTTCAGGGAAACTTATAAACCATTTTAATCTCTTAAACCATTATATTGGTAGTTTTATAAAATATCAAGTACGTTATTTTGGCGACATAACAACATAATCATTAAATTCTTTTCTATTCCACTTTGCTTTACTAAATCTCGATATTGGGTCTTTATCTATTATATAGACTGAATCATAATCTATACTATTTAAACTATATCCAAATTTGTATCTCCCCAAACTTTTTATCTGCTGAAAAGCCACATCTTCTCTCACAATTTCTACTGTATTTATAAAATTTTGTGGATTTTCTTTTGTTGCAAACAGGACAAATATATAGGGCTGATTTATGCTGTTTGTTACATAAATAGTATCACTAGGCATTTTTTCTGCATATTGTACAGCTTCAACTATTCCATTAAAGAAATAGTATTTTAAGTTTTTTCTAGTATTATACTCTGTGAAATAGCTTGATGTAAATGAAATAAATAATACGCCATATATTAAAAGAATTGTTAGTATTACTTTAATATTTTTTGCAGACCAAACTATTCCCAATGCTATAAAGTATATACAAGGTATAAATATTATATTTATTCTATATGTATTTAACTTATTTATCAGACTTGAGCTAAAAAAAGCCACTATAAACCATATACACATGACTGTATTTACCGTCATGTTCACGTTTTTTATATTCTTTATTAATCTGTGGAAAGCGTATATAAGTCCCAAAATCAAAAAGATAAAACTACACTTATATAGTGTTCCATATTCTGGAATTGCATTATAAAGTAATTGCTCCTTTTGGAGAAATATCAAATTTATTATAGAAGATATTCCACTTTTAATATTACTAAAAGCAACCTCTCCACCTCTATACGAACTAAACTGTGGTACTGAAAACAACGGAAGTTTTACATTCTGAAGTATTCCCATATTATTTAAATTCATTATTACTAGAGGTGCTGCTATTATTAGAAAAATCCCTACAGCAATTAAAATTTGTTTTATTTTTATCTTTCTATTTTTTAATAATATCAAACAAGATATGCTTAAAAAAATTGGTACCACTATGTAACTAATAGCATAAGCATACAAACTTATGCCAAATAATACTATTGCTAAATAGAAAAATATACGTTTCTTATCTATTGAATACAATAAGGTATAAACCGCAAACAAAAAAAATGCCGTAAACAGGTTTGCGTCTAAGGCAAAATGTGAAAGCATAATGTGCCATGGACAAATTACAAATATAAATAATGCCACAAATGGAAAGTATTTAAAATTAGAAGCACTCTCTTTCGTATCATATTCTTCTATTCTTTTTACTAATTTGTAAAATACTATTAATGTCGCTATAGATACCAATGCTTGTACTATTCTTATTGAAAATACGTTTAATCCTAAAACTGCTATAAACGGAATAGAAAGATATGCATATAGTGCACTTTGTCCACTTCCCCATGCAAATAAATATAATGGAAGTTTATATCCATTTCTATCAATTCCAAAATTCAATATAGACCATGCGTCATAACCTGCTGATGCTTCGTCTTGATTTAATCCTAAGGGTACTTCCGACAAAAAAGCAAATCGCACCGCTACCGCAACTGCAAACAAAAATATAATAATAAATGTTTTCTTTTTTTCTAACACTTTTTCCATTTTATCTCCCGAATTGTTATAAAAATAATTTAATTTTTTTGTTGAATTTCACAATTAGCCCTTCTATTCGTTCATAGTTAAGTTCTTTATCTAAGTCATCATCATCATTTACTTTAATATTTATTTCATAATTTATTGGATTAAAAATAAGTTCTATATCTTCTAACTTTATTATTTTAGTATCCAAAATATTTGATAAGACCTGAGCGTTTATTTTGGGAATTACAGACAACTGCTCTATTGCTTTTACTTCGGAAGCCTTTGCATACAAAATTTCTTCAAACTTATTTATAGATTCTTGTAGTTCTAGATTATCTTTTAATAACGTGCCATCATTAAGAATAATATTCTTATAATATCTAAATCTATAAATAGCATTTACTAATTCTTTTTTTGAATTATATAACTTGATTCTTTCAGATAAAAGTAAAAGTATTGCTTTTTGCAATTTTACTATACTAACGGATAATTCGCCTATTTTAATAAACTCTATAAGTTCTATACTTTCTACCAAGGTATTTTTTAAACTTAAGTAGTTTTTTGGTTCCATTTTGCTATTACACTCTTGAATACTTTTAATTAAGTTACTCCTATAAGTTACCTTTAATTCTTCATAATCACTAATACTAAATATTTTTTTATTTTCGGCTAGTTTTTTATTTTCCGCAGTATATGATTTTTTTAATTTATCTACATCATTTAGTATTCCGTCAATCTTTCTGATTTCATCTTCTAGTGTTTTTTTCTTACTTCGTATTTGCTCTAGATATTGAGTTTTATTAGATATTT